>NZ_JBLVOH010000257.1:0-6000 GCF_053543675.1 Microbacterium umsixpiens | reverse complement strand
GGTGCTGGCGCCCGACAGCTTCAAGGGCACGCTCACGGCGGCCGACGCCGCGGCGGCGCTCGCCGACGGATGGACCGCGGTCGATCCGGCTGCGGAGTTCGTGCATCGACCGATGGCAGACGGCGGCGAGGGCACGGTCGCCGCGTTCGAGGCCGCGGTCCCCGGTGCGGTTCGGATGCCCGTGGTCGTCGACGGGCCTGCCGGAACCCGCATCGACACCTCGTGGCTGCTGCTGCCGCCGAGCGAGGATGCGCCCGCGGGAACCGCGGTGGTCGACCTCGGTTCGACCTCCGGAATCGAGCTCCTCGACGAGCTGCAGCCCTGGGATGCTGACACGACGGGCCTCGGCCAGGCCATGGCCGACGCCCTCGACCACGGTGTCTCGTGTCTCGTGGTCGGCATCGGATCGAGCGCCTCGACCGACGGCGGCACCGGGATGCTCACCGCGCTGGGTGCGCGGTTCCTCGACGATTCCGGCGCGCCCGTGGCCCGCGGTGCCCGCGGGCTCGCCCAGATCGCCACGGTCGACGTGACGGGGGTGCGGGCGGCACCCGAGGTACGCGTGCTGACCGACGTCACCAACCCACTCACCGGCCCGCGGGGTGCCGCCGCGGTCTTCGGGCCGCAGAAGGGGCTGCGCTCTGCAGAAGACATCGCCCTCGTCGATGACGGTCTGCGCCGCCTCGCCGACCTGCTGGGCATCGACCCGGCGGGGGAGGGGTACGGCGCGGCGGGAGGCACCGGTGCCGCGCTCGTCGTGTGGGGCGGTGCGCTCGCACCCGGCGCCGCCGAGGTGGCCGAGCTCATCGGCCTCGCCGACGCGATCGCCGACGCCGACTTCGTCATCACGGGCGAAGGCTCCTACGACGGACAGTCCGGCGACGGCAAGGTGCCCTCGTTCCTCGCCGGCGTCGCCGCTGCGGCGGGCACCCGCGCGCTGCTCGCCGCCGGACGCATCACCGCGGATGCGGACACCGCGCTGTTCGCGGCATCCGTTTCTCTCACCGATCTCGCCGGCTCCTCCGAGGCCGCTCTCGCCGACCCCGCGCGCTGGCTGCGCGAGGCCGGCGCCGTGCTGGCCCGCGCCGCCGCGTCCTGAGGTGCTTCTCGGCGTTTCCCCGTCGAAAACTAACCATCCGACGTAGGGTTCGCCCTCTGCTACGATCAGCGCAGAATACCGGTTGTTCGATCGAATGGACTGAGCCGGCTTCGCTCGATCTAGGGGAGATTGTCCGTGAGTCCTGTCCGTTCGCGCCGTCGCGCTGCGCTGTCCGAATCGCACCGGGGGCTCCGGTCCCGCATGCTCCGCACCGGCGGGGTCCTGCTCACCGCACTCGCGCTGATCGCCTCCTCCGCAGTGCCCGCCGTCGCCGGCGAGATCGCACCCGCGACCCCGACGATCGTCACCGCAGCGGCACCGGATCTGGTCAGCGACGACCCCGCCGTGGTCTCCGCGGCCCACGGAGCGCAGATCAGCACCGAGCTCGGTGACGTCTCATCGCGCGACGCATCGTCCGACGATGCCTCCACCGATGATGCCTCCGACGCCGAGCCGCCGACCCCGGATGCCCCGGCAGCGCAGTCGCGCATCGTCGATGCGGCAGCGACCGAGGCGGGCCCGCCGGAATCGAGCTACGGCGAGGTGGTGAGGGTCACCGTCTCCGGACGCTTCGTGACCCCCGCAGGCGCGGCGGCTATGGGCGTGAACCTTCGGGCAGAGGCCATCTACGGCGATGGTCCCGGCCTGCTGGCTCAGATCACCACCGGTGCGAACGGGACGTTCACGATGAACGTGGAGACGGCGCGTCCCTTCTACCTCCTGGTGACCCCGGGCGCGGGCTACGTCCCTGGGACGATCGGCACCGACCGCAAGATCCTTCCGGGCAACTGGTCGGAGGGTCAGTGGGTCCTGGAGCCCGTCGCGGCCGTCTCGACGCTGGGCGATGTCGCGCTCGTCGCCGGACAGCAGGTGTCCGGAACCGTGACGGTCACCGGTCCGCTGTCGCCCACCGAAGCTCGGCTCCAGTTGTCGTCGGACGGTGCGCAGTTCGAGCAGCCGCTGTCGATCCAGACGGGCTCGACGCCCTGGTCGATGACCGTGCCCAAGGGTACGTATCGCGCCTCGGTGAGCGCCTACGGGCCGGGCATCCAGGGCTACCACGGAGGCACCTCGTACGAGACCGCGAAGCTGATCATCGTGAACGGCGCGGTGTCGAACATCGGGATCGGTGTGACCGTGAACTCCCGGACGATCTCGGGCACGGTCCGCGACCTGAAGGGGAACCCGGTCGAGGGTGCCGGTGTCATGCTGAACCCGCGCCCGTGGGTGCCGGGGAGCCTCTCCCGGTCCGCCTCCACCGCGGCGAACGGCACATACACCCTCATCAACGTCGTGCCAGGTACCTACGATCTGAGCTTCTACGGCTCCGGACCGGTCACGTACTGGCCCGGGGTCAGCAATTGGGCGGATGCCGGGACCATCACCGTCACGAGCGCGTCCGCCTCGCTCACCGGCCACAACGCCACGGTGACGGCCGGGGTGCGCATCACCGGGCGATCCACCAATCCGGACGGGACTGCTCGACAGGGCGACTCGATCTCGTTCACCCGGGCGGGCAGCGACGACGTCGCGTCCACCGTGACCGGCGCCGACGGCTCGTACTCGTCCTACAACCTGCCGGCCGGCGACTACACCGTCGGTCTGAGCCACGCCGGCTCCGCAGGGGCGCCGCAGCAGTGGTACGACGGCAAGAGGAGCGCCGCCGAGGCCAATACCGTGCGCGCGACGACGGACGGCGCGGTCTACGGCGGCATCGACTTCGTCGCCGTGAAGGGCGGCTCGATCACCGGTACCGTGTCCTTCGCGAACGGCGTCGCGGTGAACGGCGCCACGGTCTCGGTCTACGCCGCGCATGACACCTACCAGCCCGTCGCCACCGCGACCACGGATGCGCAGGGCCGATACGCGGTCAAGGGTCTCAACCGCGAGAACTACGTCGTCAAGGTCACCTCGGGCTCCAGCGGCGTCGCCGACGTCTGGTTCGGGGCCAGTGCCGACGATCCGGCCGCCGTCGTGATCGAGCTCGGTCTCGATGCGACGTTCCGCGCCGATGTCACCGCCGTCCTCGGCGGCACGATCAGCGGAAGCCTCACACCGAGCGTCGCAGGTGAGACGTACTGGGTCACGCTGATCAGGCAGGACGGCTCCGCGCAGCGCTCGATCGCGGTGCCGACCACCGACGACTCCGCCGTTGCATGGGAGGTCTCCGGCCTGACGGGCACGTGGATCGCTTCGGTCGACGATGTCTACTGGAACGGCGCCGGCTCGCCCGATGGGTTCACGCCGATCACCGTCGCCCCCGGTCAGGTCTTCGGCGGCGTCGACATCGATCTGCGCAAGGACCTGAACGTCACCGGAACGCTGAGGACCACCGACGGATCGGAGATCGCGCGCGTCGACGTGACGATCGAGCGCCAGGACGGCGAGTGGTGGAACTACGTCGACTCCTCGTATGTGACCGGCACGAAGTTCGGGTTCTCCGTGGAACCGGGCGTGTATCGGGTGCGCACCTCGGGATACTCCCCGAACGGCGACGCGCTGCGTGAGACGACGACGCCTCTCACCGTCGTCGCCGGGAAGCAGACGGTGCTCGACATCACGACCCAGCGGGGCTGGACGATCAGCGGACGCCTGACCGACGCGGCGACGGGTGAGCCGGTGTCCGGGGCATCCGTCCGGGCGCACTCGCTCGTCACCTACTCGTCCGCCTACGGCACGACCCAATCCGATGGAAGCTACCGCGTCGTGGTCGGGGCCCCCGGCGCCTGGGACGTCGTCGCGGGGGAGGGCTCTACCACCTACTCGGCGGCGACTCGACGCGTCACCGTCGCCGGCACCGATCTCACGGACATCACGTTCGCGCTCGCCAAGGGGCAGCGCGTGAGCGGCCGGGCGACCGGCGAGAACACGACGAATCCGCTGCCCGGCATCCAGGTCGATGTCTGGAACGCCGCGGGGGAGATCGTCGCCTCGGCGACCACCTCCGGCGATGGCACCTATCGCACTCCCGCCCTGGCCGACGGCACCTACACCGTGCGCTTCGTGAACTGGAACGGACTGTACGTCGAGGAGTGGTGGAAGGATGCCACGACCTCGGCAACCGCGACGAAGATCAGCGTCGCGGGCAAGCCGGTCACGGCCGTCGACGCCTCCATGCGTCTCGGCGGCGTCATCATCGGGTCGGTGCTCGACGCCGACGGCAACCCGCTCGCCGGGGCCACGGTCGGCATCGCGTCGATGCCGGACACGGGGATCGGGGCGTTCTTCGCACCCCTGACGCAGATGTTCGGTGCCACGCCCGGGGGAACGATCCTCGACGTCGAGACCACCACCGATGCGGACGGGACCTACACGCTGCCACCGGTGGAGGCGGGATCGTACGGGTTGTACGTCTACTCGCCGACGACGGGCACGACGTGGTTCGACGGCAAGAAGACGTTGAGCGAGGCGGATGCCGTCGAGGTCTCCGCCGGAGGGACCGTGAGCGTCCCGCTGCAGCTGCGTGCGCTCGCCTCGGGGGAGGAGCCGCGCACGCCGGAGCAGTCCATCAGCGACGAGTTCACGATTCAGCGACAGCCCGCCGACGTCACCGTGACCGACGGCGAGACGGCGACTTTCCGCGCGGCCGCATCGGGCGCGACAGCCCCGACGATCCGGTGGGAGAAGCGCAAGTCGGGTGCCTCGGCATTCACGACGATCGCGGGCGCGACCGACTCGACGCTCGCGCTGACCGGAACGCTGGCCGACTCCGGCACAGCGTTCCGCGCCGTCTTCACCTCGGATGGAGCGACGAAGACCACCGACATCGCGACGCTGACGGTCATGGCCAAGCCCGCGGTGCCGAAAGCGCCGACGGTGCCGGTCGTGTCGAAGCTGCAGGACGCGGCCGCACAGCTCGACTGGACCGCGCCCGCCTCGGGAGGATCTCCGATCACCGGGTACTCGGTGCGGATCTACACCGGGGGAGCGCTCGTCCGAGAGATCGCCGTCACCGGTGAGTCCTTCTCGCTCACCGGGCTCACCGCGCAGACGACCTATGCGGCGTCTGTGACCGCGGTGAACGCGGTCGGCAGCGGTGTGGAATCGCCGCGTGTCTCGTTCACCACGCTCAAGCCCCTGACGGTGCCGACCGCTCCGACCGCGGTGTCGGTCGTTCCCGGCGACGGGCAGGCTGTGGTGTCGTGGAAGGCACCGACCTCGAACGGCGGGTCTGCGATCACGGGTTACACCGTGACGGCGTCGCCGGGCGGTGCCAAGGTGACGACGACGAGTGCCACGACCGGGACGGTCACCGGGCTCACGAACGGAACGGCCTACACGTTCACGGTCACGGCGAAGAATGCGATCGGCACGTCGGTCGCGTCTGCCGCCTCTGCGGCCGTGACGCCGACGACCGCCCCGACCGCTCCGGTTGCCCCGACCGCGGTGTCGGCGGTGGCCGGCAACGCTCAGGCGACGGTGTCGTGGACGGCATCGGCGTCGAACGGCGGGTCCGCGATCACCGGTTACACGGTGACAGCGCAGCCCGGCGGCAAGACAGCCACGACCACGGGTGCCACGACGGCCACGGTCACAGGCCTCGCGAACGGGACGGCGTACACGTTCACGGTGAAGGCGACGAACGCGGTCGGCTCCTCCGCGGCATCCGCCGCATCCGCCGCGGTCACGCCGAAGGCCGCCGTCGCCGCGGTTTCCCGTCAGTCGGGGCCGGGTCGGTATGAGACGGCGGTGGCGGTGTCGGTGGCGTCGTTCCCGACGGCCGGCGTACCGGTGGTGTATCTCGCGAACGGGCGGGACTTCCCGGATGCGTTGGCGGGTGCGGCGGCGGCGGGGCACTTCGGTGGTCCGGTGCTGCTGACGGAGCCGGGGGCGTTGCCGCCGGTGGTGGCTCAGGAGTTGGCGCGTCTGAAGCCGCAGAAGATCGTGATCCTCGGTGGCAC
>NZ_JBLVOH010000256.1:0-743 GCF_053543675.1 Microbacterium umsixpiens | reverse complement strand
CGACCGGTGGCGATGTGCCGGCGGTCATGCTCTGGGGCGCCGGTGGCGCGCTTCTGCTCGGCGTCGCGCTCACCACTCTGGCCGCCGTACGCGCTCGACGACGCGAGACCCAGGGCTGATCCGCGCACCGGGGTCGATGCCGTCGGAGCAGAAGCTCCGCGGCGTCGGTCCCGCGGCGGTGGCGGGGAGTCACGCGGCTAGTCGGCCCCCCGGGGAGATCGAGTCAGCCTCAAGCCACGGCGATGACCGTGCCCCCGGTGATGAGGCGCAGCTGGTCGAACGTGAGCGGCATGACGGTGTGCGGGTGGCCGGCTGCCGCCCACAGCTCGTCGTGGTGCTGGAGCGCGTCGTCGAGGAACGTGCGCAGCGGGGTCGGATGCCCGACCGGTGCGACGCCGCCGATGGCCTGGCCCGTGGCCGCGCGGACGACGGAGGCCGGTGCCATCGACACTTCCCGCGCGCCGATGCTGGCGGTGAGCACGGCGAGTTCCGCCCGGTGGCCGCCGCTGGTCATGACGAGAACCGGCTCTCCGTCGGCGATGAACACGAGGCTGTTGGCGATAGCGGCGACGTCGCATCCGATCGCCGCGGTCGCGGCCGCGGCGGTGCGCGCCGAGTCCGGCAGGACGTGGATGGTGGTGTCGACCCCTGCATCCACAAGGTGCTGCTGCACGAGTCTGCTGCGCTCGGGAAGGGGCGTTTCGTCGCTCATCGCCCCACGATATCGGAGGGGGATGTGGGGG
>NZ_JBLVOH010000255.1:0-684 GCF_053543675.1 Microbacterium umsixpiens | reverse complement strand
CCTGTGTCTGGAGACCCCATGAAGAACTCTGTCAAAGCGACCCTGATCGCCATCGCCGTCGCCATCGTGCTGCTGATCGTCGGCATCGTGTTCGCCCTCAACCAGAAGGCGACCACCGCACCACCCGAAGGCGAGGAGCGGCCGACCGTCCGCACCGACTCGCACGTGCTCGACGACGGCGGCGAGGGCGCCGTCACCGTGGTCGAATTCCTCGACTTCGAGTGCGAGGCGTGCGGGGCGTTCTACCCGATCGTCGAAGAGCTGCGCGAGAAGTTCGACGGCGAGATCACCTACATCGTCCGCTACTTCCCGCTGCCGGGGCACATCAACTCCACCCAGGCCGCCCTCGCCGCCGAGGCGGCGGCGCAGCAGGATCGATTCGAGGACATGTACCACCGGCTGTTCGAGACCCAGGCGCAGTGGGGCGAGCAGCCCGAGGAGACACCAGAGGTGTTCCGTGGCTTCGCCGAGGACCTGGGCCTCGACATGGCTGCCTACGACGCCGCGATCGCCGACCCCGCCACCGCGGAACGCGTGCAGGCCGACAAGAGCGACGGCGAGAAGCTCGAGGTGAGCAGCACCCCGTCGTTCTTCGTCGACGGCCGGAAGGTCGAGCTGCAGGAGTGGGACGGCCTCGAGCAGGCGATCGAGAAGGCCGTCAACGGCTGACACGGCACGGCGGCT
>NZ_JBLVOH010000254.1:19959-23197 GCF_053543675.1 Microbacterium umsixpiens | reverse complement strand
CACCGGTCAGGAAGGTCGCGACGAGCAGAAGAAGGGCAGCGACCCCTGCTGCGGTGCGGAGGCGTCGACTCAGACGCCCGATGCGTCCGTCGGCGAGGAAGAACCCCAGCTGCTGCAGCGTCATCCACACGAAGGCGAGGTTCAGGAAGCCGAGGCCCTCGAGCCCGGTCGCGGCGCGCAACACGTCGACGGCGATGGATGCCGCGACGAGAGCACCGATCGTGCGGTAGGGGGCGCGCTCGTGGGCGGCGGCCAATGCGGGAAGCAGCGCCTGGCACAGGAGGAAGACGCCGAGGAACCAGAGCGGCTGACCGTAGCGGAAGCCCGCGGTCGCGATCAGATCGGCGGGTACACCGAAGACCGTGAGGAGCGCGAGCCCGACCCCGACGATGGCGATCGTGAAGACGGCGGGTCGCAGCAGGCGATGCAGGCGGCCGGCGACGAAGCCGACGGCGGTGCCGCCGCGCTCCCGCATTCGGCGGTAGGCGAGGAGCCCGGAGAACCCGCCGATCACGAAGAACAGCGGCATCACCTGGAGGAGCCAACTCAGCGGTGCGATCCACCCGGTACTGTCGCTGGCGTTCTCGAACACGGGACCGGACGCGTCGACGGTGACGCCCACCATGATCGAGTGGAGCAGGACCACGCCGAGGACGCAGAGCGCCCGGACGAAGTCGATACCGGTGTCACGGGACGCGCGTTGCGGAGGCGCGATGATGCCGGCAGTGGGTGCCTGGACGGTGGTCATGAGTCCTCCTCGGGAGCGGTGTCCCAGGAGACTATGGATGCCGTGTCCGCGGATGCATCACCCTCGGGTGCCGTTACGACCCCCTACGACGGTGTGAGTCAGGAGGACGGCTCGACCAGTCCGGTGTCGTAGGCGAGGATCACCGCATGCACGCGGTCGCGGAGGTTCAGCTTGGCGAGCACCTTGCCGACATGGGTCTTGACGGTCTGCTCCGCGATGAAGAGGTCGGCCGCGATCTCGGTGTTCGAGCGCCCTTTCCCGATCAGCACCAGCACCTCCCGCTCGCGGTCGGTGAGTTCGGCGAGCGCAGTGGCCGAGCGAGGTGCACGGGGCCTGCGGCCGGCGAACTGCTCGATGATTCGTCGGGTCACGCTCGGCGCGAGGAGCGCATCCCCGTTCGCGACGACGCGCACCGCGTGCACGAGCTCCTCGGGGAGTGCGTCCTTCAGCAGGAACCCGCTGGCTCCGGCCTCCAGCGCGTCGTACACGTAGTCGTCGATGTCGAAGGTGGTGAGCATCAGGATCCGGGGGACATGCGCGGCGGGGTACGACGGGCCGAGGATCCGCCGGGTGGCTTCGATCCCGTCGAGTTCGGGCATGCGCACGTCCATCAGGATCACGTCGGGATCCAGACGCGCCGCCAGGGCGACGGCTTCGGCGCCGTTCGCCGCCTGCCCGGACACCCGAATGCCCTCGTGGGCATCGAGGAGAGCGGCGAAACCCGCACGGACCATGGCCTGATCGTCGGCGATGAGGACGCTGATCGTCACGGGGTCTCCTTGTCGAGAGAAGCGGCTGCGCCCGCATCGGAACCGTCCGCATCCAGGGGGAGCACGGCCTCCACGTCCCAGCCGCCACCGGATGAGGGGCCGGCCGAAAGGCTGCCGCCCAGGATCTCGGCGCGTTCGCGCATCCCGCGCAGGCCGTAGCCCCCGCCGGGGCCGTCGGGCGTGCGGGGCGGTGCGCCGTTGTGCACACGGATGCGGATGCTGCGGGCCTCGGCATGCAGCTGCACGGCGATGCGGGCACCGGGCGCGTGCCGCACGGCGTTGCTCAGCGCCTCCTGGACGATGCGGAACGCGGCGATCTGCACCGAGGGTGTCGCCGCTGCTGCGGCCTCGCCGCCCTCGAGCACGAGTCCGACCTCGACCCCCGCGCGGCGGATGGTGTCGACCAGCGCCGGGATGTCGTCGATGCCCTGTTGGGGAGCGAGCTCGGCGGTCTGGTCTTCGGTGCGGAGCACCCCGAGCATCCGCCGCATCTCGGCCAGCGAGCCGCGGGCGGTCGCAGCGATGTCGTCGAACTCGGCTGTCGCCGCGTCGTTGAGCGCGGGAATGCGATATTTGGCGGTCGACGCCTGCACCTGGATCACGGACATGCTGTGTGCGACCACGTCGTGCAGCTCGCGCGCGATCCGCGTGCGTTCCTCGACGAGCGCGCGCCGGGCCTCCTCGAGCGCGCTGTGCTCCTTCTCGCGCGTCAGCTCGGCAGCGACCCGGACCCTCCCGGCGACGAGCGCCGCGATGAGGTACACCGCGGACGCCACCGCTGTCGTGACGATGAGGTCGGCCGTGGCGCTGGCGGATGACTCCGGCGTGGCCACCATGTCGGGGCGGAGCACCGGCGCCAGAAGCGATGCGATCGCGCCGAGGATCAGTGCGAAGGCACCGAGGCGTGCGCCATGGAGGAATGTGACCACCCCGACGAACAGGGCGAAGGTCAGGAGGGCGGGGACGGGCCAGGGCCACGGCGACTGGATCGCGAGTTCCGGCACGACCGTGAGTGGCAGGGTGAGTGCTCCCACGGTGAACAAGCCGATCGCCCAGACCGGGCGGCTGATCGCGAGCACAGGCGAGACGCACAGCGCCGCGCCGAGGATGAACGACAGAGGCAGCGGCGTGCCGGACAGGACGGTCTGGAGCGGGACGAGGATCGCGTACAACGCCACGACCGCCACACCCAGCGCCCCGAGGGCGAAGGTGCGACGGCTGATCCGTTGGCGCAGCGGTGTGCGCTGTCGGCGGCGTGCCATGACTGTCATCCTGCCAGTTGCGGCGCGGGAGCGCGGCGGCGCCGGGCCGCGGCGATGCGGTCGATCGTGAAGCCGATCACGAGCGCGATGACGATGCCGAGACCGGCGCTCAGCAGCGGCTGGTCCTTGATCCAGGCGCCGGCGAGCAGGCCGATCGCCAGGCTGAAGACGCTCCAGCTGGCACCGGCGATCAGACTCAGGGGCAGGAAACGCCGCCACGGGAACCCGAGAGCCCCGGCGGACATGTTGACCGCGACGCGTCCGACCGGGATGTAGCGGGCGCCGAGGATGAGGGTGGCACTGCGCCGATCGAGCGCCTGCTGAGCGTAGGCGAATGTCGCCGCCACACGGGGGCGTCTCATCCAGGCGAATCGCGTGGTGCCGAGCCGTCGGCCGATCACGAAGGCGATGTTGTCGCCGATCGCCGCGCCGATCGCGGCGCCCGCACCGAGGAGAAG
>NZ_JBLVOH010000254.1:16698-19934 GCF_053543675.1 Microbacterium umsixpiens | reverse complement strand
CCGGCCGCGGCCGCCACGAGCACCGTCTCGCTCGGCACCGGGGGGAAGAAGCCGTCGATCACGGTGACCGTGAACAGGACCAGGTACAGCCAGGGCGAGGCGATGGCCTGCATGATGAGCTCGTTGAGGATGTCCACTCCTGCACGCTATGCAGGGCGTACCCGGGCGGTCATCCCTCTGGGGTATCGCGGGCCTCACTCTCCGGGCTGATCTTGCTGACCGCCGCTCCCGGCCATGGCACTTATACTGGGAGGCTGGCCGATCGGCCGAACACCCTCCCTGAAAGAACGGACGTCCGCTGTGCTTGCCGTGCACGACCTCGAGATCCGCGTTGGCGCGCGCCTGCTGATGGAGAACGTCTCGTTCCGCGTCGCCGACGGAGACAAGATCGGACTCGTCGGCCGCAACGGGGCCGGGAAGACCACGCTCACCAAGGTGCTCGCCGGTGATGTCCTGCCCTCCGGCGGCAGCGTGACACGGTCCGGCGAGCTCGGCTACCTTCCGCAGGACCCGCGTTCCGGAAACCCCGAAGACCTGGCGCGCACGCGCATCCTCGATGCCCGCGGACTCGGGCAGCTGAACCTCGGGATGACCGAGGCGGCACTCGCGATGGGCTCGGACGACCCCGCCGTCGCCGACAAGGCGATGAAGCGCTACGCCCGCCTGACCGAGCAGTTCGAGGCCCAGGGCGGCTACGCCGCGGAGGCCGAGGCGGCGTCGATCGCGAACAACCTGTCGCTTCCCGACCGGATCCTGGATCAGCCGTTGTCGACGCTCTCCGGTGGTCAGCGTCGCCGCATCGAGCTCGCCCGTATCCTCTTCTCCGATGCTCAGACGATGATCCTCGACGAGCCCACCAACCACCTCGACGCAGACAGCGTCGTGTGGCTCCGCGAGTTCCTCAAGGGGTACAAGGGCGGCCTGATCGTCATCAGCCACGATGTCGAGCTCGTCGGCGAGACCGTCAACCGCGTGTTCTACCTCGACGCGAACCGCCAGATCATCGACACGTACAACATGAACTGGAAGAACTACCTGCGCCAGCGGGTGGCCGACGAGGAGCGTCGCAAGAAGGAGCGCGCCAACGCCGAGAAGAAGGCCACGACCCTGCAGTTGCAGGCGGCACGCTTCGGCGCGAAGGCATCCAAGGCCGCTGCGGCGCACCAGATGATCGCGCGCGCCGAGAAGCTGCTGGCCGGACTCGACGAGGTCCGCCAGGAAGACCGGGTCGCGAAGCTGCGCTTCCCGAAGCCGGCGCCCTGCGGCAAGACGCCGATGATGGCGTCCGGACTCTCGAAATCGTACGGATCGCTCGAGATCTTCACCGATGTCGACCTCGCCATCGACCGCGGCTCCAAGGTCGTGGTGCTCGGCCTCAACGGTGCGGGCAAGACCACGCTGCTGCGGATGCTCGCGGGTGTGGACCAGCCCGACACCGGACAGCTCGAGCCGGGGCACGGCCTCAAGGTCGGCTACTACGCGCAGGAGCACGAGAACCTCGACGTGAACCGTTCGGTGCTCGAGAACATGGTCTCGGCCGCACCGCACATCACCGAGACCGAGGCGCGCAAGGTGCTGGGTTCGTTCCTGTTCACCGGCGACGACGTGCTGAAGCCCGCGGGAGTCCTCTCCGGTGGAGAGAAGACGCGTCTTTCGCTCGCGACTCTCGTCGTCTCCTCGGCGAACCTGCTGCTGCTCGACGAGCCGACCAACAACCTCGACCCCGCCTCGCGCGAGGAGATCCTCGGCGCCCTCGCGCACTACGAGGGTGCTGTCGTCCTCGTCTCCCACGATCCCGGTGCCGTGCAGTCGCTCAACCCGGAGCGCGTGCTTATCCTGCCCGACGGAGTCGAAGACATCTGGAGCCAGGAGTACCAGGACCTCATCGAGCTCGCCTGAGGCGCGCACGCATGTCGGCGGCCCGTTGTAGCGTGACGGCATGGATCCCGCTCATATCCGTGCCGTGTGCTGGGACTGGAACGGCACGCTGCTCGATGACGTGGAGATCTGCCGTCAGGTGATGAACGCCGTGCTCGAGGAACACGCGCTCGATCCGCTGGTCGATGAGCACGCGTATCGATCGGTCTTCCGATTCCCGATCCGAGACTTCTACGGCTCCGTCGGGCTCGGTGACGACAGGTTCGTGTCCGCCGCGACGGCCTACCTCGACCTGCTCGCGTTGCGCGTCGGAGAGGCGCAGCTCCACCCCGATGCGCGTGCGACGCTCGCGGCGCTCCGCGAACGCGGCCTCCGTCAGGTGCTCGCCTCGGCAACCCTTCCCGATGCGCTCGCGCGGCAGATGGCCCCGCACGATCTGGTCCATGCATTCGAAGACGTGCTGTCGATCGACGACCCGTATCGGGCATCGAAGCACGACGCCATCGCGCGGTGGCTGTCGAGATCCGGCCTCCGGCCGAGCGCTGTGCTCGTCATCGGTGACACCAATCACGACCGGGAGATCGCCGCCGATCTCGGCACGGAGTTCATCCATTTCGACGGCGGGCACCAGAACTGGTCCGGTGACACGCGTCGGATCGCGACGCTCGGCGAACTGCTCGACGTGCTGCCCCCGATCGCCGATCATCCCGAGCTGAGGGAACTCGCCTGAGTCTTCCGACGTGCCGTCGTTGCTCCCATGTCGCCACCCTGGCGACAGTGGACGAAGACGGCATGCCCCGGATGCGCGCTCACTGATCCTCAAGGGCGTCGACGAGCGCGGATGGGCCTTCCGGAATCGGGTCGAATTCTGGCAGGGGTCCCCGGACCGTGATCACACGCGGATCGTCTACGAGCGCACGGATGCCGGCTGGGCACGCACGGTGACGCCCTGGACGGGCTGACATCGCACGAGTCGGTCAGCGGACGTCGAGCAGCTCGTCTTCGACGTCGGCGTCGTGGTCCTTGCGCCGTGGAGTCTTCACGGGTGTCGGGACGCCCTCGACGTCCTCACGGTGCTTCACGATCTCGGTCCGGATGATGTAGCCGATGAAGATGAAGCCCATGAGGGCGAACAGGATCCATTGGATCGCGTAGGAGAGATGCGGGCCCGGGTCGTCGGTGGGGGAGTCGAAGCCACCCAGCGCGCCGGCGCCGGCCGGCTCTTCGGTCACGACGCGGCCGTAGGCGCTGGTGATCACATCTCCGTCGGTCAGCGCGGCGATGGAGGGCAGATGAATGGTCGGCACCTGACCTTCCGGTGCGCCGCGGCCTGATGCGGGCAGCTGTTCCCCGGGCCG
>NZ_JBLVOH010000254.1:14838-16678 GCF_053543675.1 Microbacterium umsixpiens | reverse complement strand
CCCCGGGCCGCAGGCGCACCGTGACCTCGGCCTCGCCCTCCGGCGGGGACGGCACAGAGTCGGGCTCCGCACCCTCGCCCGGCGCCACCCAGCCGCGATCGACGATGAACACGCGACCATCAGCGTCGCGGAACGGCACCAGCACCTCGAAGGCGCTCGTACCGCCGTGCGGTCGGTTGCGCACGAGCAGCTGCTGGTCGGCCAGGTACTCGCCCTGCAGCGTCACCGGGCGCCACTCGTCTGAGGGGTCGAGGGCACCGTCAGCGCCGATGACGTCGGCCAGGGGCACGGGATCCGCGTCGTAGTTCTGCTCGACGAGTTCGATCTGGGCGGCACGAGTCTCGCTGCGCTCGAACTGCCAGTTCGACAGGAAGACGCACGCGATGGCGAAGCCGATCGCGATGAGCACGTACACCGCCCACCTGGTCAGACGGCGACTCATGCGGGAACACCGTCGCGGACGGTCACCGGGAAGTCCCGTGCGGCCAGGTAGTCGCGGAGGAAGTCCACGTGCTCGTCACACGCCAGCCACACCTTCTCGCGATCGGCGGCATGGATGCGGGGATTGCGCCACACCACTTGTCTGGTCGCCGCGCTCCGGCAGCCGGCGCGAGAGCACTCGAGGTCAGTCATCGGTCTTTCGGGCCTTCGTGGATCGTGAACACCTGCGGGGCCGGAGCTTCGGTCTCGATCGGAGCAGGTCGAGGGGCGTCGAGCTCGCGCACCGGAGACTCGGCTGTGGCCTCAGTGCTGTCGCTTCCGGCGTTCGCGAAGACGACCGCGATGTAGGGCAGCACGGCGGCCGCGATCCCGAAGAGCCACGTGTACCAGCCGTACGGCTGCACGAGCACCATGAGCCCGAAGCACACGATGCGGATGGTCATCGTCAAGGCATAACGGCGCACACGATGATCAGCCTCATCCCGCGGAGACTGCGGCAGTGAGGTGACGGCCGGGACTTGACGCGCGTTCTTCACGATGTCTCAAGCCTACGCCGGTGCAGCCCTCCCGGCGTGCCGTTCGGCGACTCAGCTCGAGAACAGGAACGGCAGGGTGAACACCCCGACGAACAGGAAGCTGATGATGGTGCTGACGATCGTGAACGCACCGATCGCGACCACCGCGTAGCCGAGGATGAGACCGGCGATGGCGAGCCCACGCCCGCCGACTCCGGGTTGGCGCTTGATCTGTCCGAGCGCCATGTGCCCCGTGATGACGGCCGCGATCGAAGCCAGCACCGGGATGATGGCCCAGATCAGGACGAGCCCGGCGATGCCGCAGATGAGTGAGGTGACAGCCAGCGGACTGGTGGGGCGAGACGCGGCGGCGGGATACCCCGCGCTCGGGTAGGCGCCGTAACCGGATTGAGAGGCAGGCGGGGCGTAGCCGGGCTGTACCGGAGGTGTGGCGTAGCCGGGCTGAGAGGCGGGCGCGGCATAGTCGGCAGGGGAGGCATAACCGGGCGGTGCGGGCGGTGGAGCGTATCCCGGCTGCGGTGCCGCGGCCGGCTGCGCGCCGTAGGCCGGGTATGCCGGAGGCGCATAGGTCGGCGCGGCTCCCGGGTGGCTCTGCGTCGGCTGCGGACCGGGCCGTACCGGCTCGGCGGGAAGCGCCGGCGTGGCCGTGGGGGCGACGGGCGGAGGAGGCGGTGTCAACGGCGGCTCGCCACCGGGAGAGGGGATGCGGTTATCGCTCACGATGAAGCCTTTCGTCTCGATCAGGGTTCCAGCAGCGTCCCCGTCTGTCAAACACCAGGATGCAGCCGACCCGGCACGCGGGCGCAGCCGGCAGCGGCATGGTCGATAGGATCGATGACGGCCCGGGACCGCGGGCCGACCGG
>NZ_JBLVOH010000254.1:13109-14818 GCF_053543675.1 Microbacterium umsixpiens | reverse complement strand
ACCGGCCAGATCAGGAGTGTCCCCCATGAGTGCTGAGCGCGTCGTCCTCGTCACCGGCGGCAATCGCGGCATCGGCCGCGCCATCGCAGAGCGCTTCGTGCGCGACGGGTACCGGGTCGCCGTCACCGCCCGCAGCGGCGAAGGACCGGAGGGCACGCTCACCGTCCGTGCGGACGTGACGGATGCCGCGGCTCTCGACGCCGCGTTCACCGAGGTGGAGCAGCAGCTCGGCCCGGTCGAGATCGTCGTCGCGAACGCCGGCATCACGAAGGACACGCTGCTCCTGCGCATGAGCGAGGACGACTTCGACAGCGTGGTCGCGACGAACCTCGGAGGCACCTTCCGTGTCGTCAAGCGCGCCTCTAAGGGCATGCTCCGCGCACGTTTCGGTCGCATCATCCTGATCTCGAGCGTCGTGGGGCTCTACGGTTCCGCGGGTCAGGTCAACTACTCCGCGTCGAAGAGCGCGCTCGTCGGGTTCGCCCGCTCGATCACCCGCGAACTCGGCGCGCGGGGGATCACCGCCAACGTCGTCGCCCCGGGCTTCATCGAGACCGACATGACGGCCGAGCTCCCGGAAGAGACGCAGAAGCAGTACAAGGCGAACATCCCGGCCGGACGATTCGCCACTCCCGACGAGGTCGCGGGCGTCGTGACCTGGCTCGCAGGCGACGATGCCGGCTACATATCTGGTGCGGTCATCCCCGTCGACGGTGGTCTCGGCATGGGGCACTGACCCTACGCCGTTCGATCAGCGCGAGATCGCTGCGGTGAGGAGTTCGCCGAGGCGATCCGGCACGGTGAACTGCGGCCAGTGGGCTGAGCCGATCCGGATGACCTCCGCATCCTCGATCGCGCGGTACTCCTCGCCGAATGGGCCCCACTGGTCGATCAGCCCCTCGAACGTCGCCTGGTCCAGATCGCCCATGAGAAGTGTGACGGGCACTCGATAGCGCGCGGGGTCGGTGAGGGCGATGCCGTCGGTCGGCACGCGTGCGGGGACGCTCGACGTGAGCGGCGCTGTGCGTGCGCGTGTGGCCTCGTCGAGGTCGTGCACGTCTTCATCCTCGAAGAAGTCCCAGCCGGGGAACGGAACGACCCCGTCGACGATCGGGAACTCGCTGATCCCGTTTCCGGGCGGAGGAGGGACGGTGTCGACGAAGATCACTCGGCTCACGCGGTCGGGGCGCGCATCGGCGACACCCCATGCGACGTTGCCACCTCCGCTGTGTCCGACGACCACGACATCGCCGTCGACCTCATCGACTGCGGCGACCGCGGCGTCGACCCAGTCCGCGATGCCGACATCGGAGGTGGCGGCCGCGGGTTCGCCGAGCCCTGGCATGGTGAGGGCGTGCACGCGGTGCCCTGCCCGTTCGAGAGCGGGGATCACGTCGTTCCAGCTCGCGGCGTCGAGCCAGAGCCCGGGGATGAGGATGATGTCCATGAGCCGACGCTAGCTGCGGCGACCGACATTCACCAGGTCTCGGCTACGGGAGCAGCGCGATGACCTCGGACAGATCCGGCGGTCCGATGACGAGGCTCGCGGCTTCGCGAACCGCGGGCTTCGCGTTGAAGGCGAGGCCGAGTCCGGCGACCGCCATCATCTGCAGGTCGTTCGCGCCGTCGCCGATCGCGATCGTCGCGTGCGACGGTACGCCGAGCTCGGCCGCCCATTCCTGGAGCGAGGTGGCCTTGACCGCGCCGTC
>NZ_JBLVOH010000254.1:4346-13089 GCF_053543675.1 Microbacterium umsixpiens | reverse complement strand
CCGCGCCGTCGACGATGTCGCCGTCGACACGACCGGCGAGCTCCCCATCGGCGATTTCGAGGCGATTGGCGCGCCACCGGTCGACTCCGAGCCCCGGCGCGATGTGGTCGAGGATCTCGTGGAACCCCCCGGACACGACTCCGACGACACCGCCGCGGTCGTGGACGGCGGCGGTGAGATCGCGCACTCCGGGCGTGGGTTCGATCCGTGCACGTACCCGCTCGAATGCCGAGACCGGCACGCCCTGAAGGGCCGCGACCCGGGAACGAAGGCTCGTGGAGAAGTCGACTTCGCCGCGCATGGCCGCCTCCGTGGCCGCCTGCACCTCCGCGCGGCGCCCGGCCTCGTCGGCGAGCAGCTCGATCACCTCGTTGCGGATCAGGGTGGAGTCGGCATCGAGGACGACGAGGAAGCGCGCAGCGGTCACCCGTCGAGCCTATCGATCACCTGGCGTGCCGATGCGCCATGACGGCGTCAGCGCTCGATGAAAACGCCCTTGCCGACGACGGTGATGCCGGACTCCGTCACGGTGAAACCCCGTGCGAGGTCCCGCTCGCGATCGACGCCCACCGTAGCCCCGTCGGCCAGCACCACGTTCTTGTCGAGGATCGCCCGATGGATGCGCGCGCCCTGCCCCACCTGGACGTGGTCGAAGACCACCGAGTCCGTGATGGTCGAGCCGCCGCCGGCGAGCGTCCAGGGGCCGACCACACTGCGTTCCAGATGGGTGCCGGACAGGACCGATCCGAGCGAGACGATCGAGTCGATCGCATTCCCGATGCGCCCGACCGAGTCCCGCACGAACTTCGCGGGCGGCGAGTTGACCGCTTGCGAGTGGATCGGCCACTCCATGTTGTAGAGGTTGAACACGGGCAGGGTCGAGATCAGGTCGCGGTGCGCGTCGAAGAACGAGTCGATCGTCCCCACGTCCCGCCAGTAGGAACGATCGCGCGGGGAGGAGCCGGGCACGTCGTTCTGCTTCATGTCGTAGTAACCGGCCTCGCCGCGGTCGACGAAGTACGGGACGATGTCGCCGCCCATGTCGTGCCCGGAGGTCGGCGACTCGCCGTCGGCCTCGACGGCGGCGATGAGTGCGTCGGCGTCGAAGATGTAGTTCCCCATCGAGGCGAGCACCTCGTGCGGCGAATCCTCGAGGCCGGCGATGTCGGTCGGCTTCTCCAAGAACTGCTTGATGCGCCCGGACTCGGCATCGGCATCGATCACCCCGAACTGCGAAGCCAGGGCGAGGGGCTGGCGGATCCCGGCGACGGTCGCCTTCGCACCGGATTCGATGTGGGCCTCCAGCATCTGCCGGAAGTCCATCCGGTACACGTGGTCGGCGCCGATGACCACGACGATGTCGGGCTTCTCATCGTTGATCAGGTTCATGCTCTGCAGGATCGCGTCGGCGGATCCCGAGAACCATCGCTTGCCGAGTCGCTGCTGCGCGGGGACCGAGGTCACGTACGAGTCGAGGAGCGCCGACATCCGCCAGGTCTGCGAGATGTGCCGGTCGAGGCTGTGCGACTTGTACTGCGTCAGCACGACGATCTGCCGCAGGCCGGAGTTGATGAGGTTCGAGATGGCGAAATCGATCAGGCGATACTGTCCGCCGAACGGCACTGCGGGTTTCGCGCGATCCGCCGTGAGCGGCATGAGGCGCTTGCCCTCGCCGCCGGCGAGGATGATCCCGAAGACCTTCTTTGGAGCGGACATGGCTCCACCATAGATGCGTTCCCGGCCGCTGTACTAGCGTTCAGACATGCGAGTCGAAATGATCACGAAGGAGTACCCGCCCGAGGTCTACGGCGGTGCCGGAGTGCATGTGGCGGAACTCGTCGCCGCGCTTCGAGAGCACGTCGACGTGCGGGTGCGTGCGTTCGGGGCGACCCGCGACGAACCCGGTACCTTCGCCTATCGCACGCCCGCGGAACTCACCGGAGCGAACCCCGCGCTGCAGACGCTGGGGACAGACCTCGAGATCGTCGCCGCCATCGCCGACGCCGACCTCGTCCACAGTCACACCTGGTACGCGAACTTCGCCGGCCACCTGGCCTCGCAGCTTCACGGTATCCCGCACGTTCTCACCGCGCACAGCCTGGAGCCCCTCCGCCCCTGGAAGGCCGAGCAGCTGGGCGGCGGTTACGCGATCTCCAGCGGCATCGAGCGACTCGCCTACGAGAACGCCGCCGCGGTGATCGCGGTGAGCGCCGGCATGCGCGCCGACATCCTCCGCAGCTATCCGCAGGTCGACCCTGCGAAGGTCCGCGTGATCCACAACGGTATCGACGTCGAACGCTGGCGCCCGGTGCAGGACGCGGCATTCCTCCGGTCGATCGGAATGGATCCCGCACGTCCCTCCGTCGTGTTCGTCGGCCGGATCACGCGGCAGAAGGGTCTGCCTTATCTGCTGCAGGCCGCCCGACTCCTACCGCCCGAGGTGCAGCTCGTCCTGTGCGCCGGTGCCCCGGACACCCCGGAGATCATGGCCGAGGTGCAACAGGGAGTGCGGCTTCTGCAGGAGACGCGTGAAGGCGTCATCTGGGTGGAGCGGATGCTGCCGCGCGATGAGCTGTCGGCGATCCTCACCGCGGCGACGACCTTCGTCTGTCCCTCCGTCTACGAACCTCTCGGGATCGTGAACCTCGAGGCGATGGCCTGCGGCGCTGCGGTCGTCGGCACCGCGACCGGGGGCATCCCCGAGGTCGTGTCCGACGGCGTCACTGGTCGGCTCGTACCGATCGAACAGCTGCAGGACGGCACCGGCACGCCGGTGGATCCGGAGCGCTACGTGGCGGACCTGGCCGCCGTGCTCACCGAGGTCGCCATGGATCCGGAGCGCGCGCGGGCCTACGGTGAGGCCGGACGCGAGCGCGCGCGGGACGACTTCAGCTGGGCCGCGATCGCGGAGACGACGCGCGCGCTCTACGCGGAGCTCACCGCCTGAGCCGATAGGCTGGAACCATGCCGAGCGCTCTGGAATTCACCGACGTCGTCGTGCGCCGTGAAGGACGCAACATCATCGATCACGTGACCTGGGAGGTCGACGACGATCAGCGATGGGTGATCCTCGGACCGAACGGGGCGGGCAAGACCACCCTCCTGCAGCTGGCCGACACCCTCATGCACCCGACCTCGGGCACCGTGACCGTGCTGGGCGAGACTCTGGGCCGCACCGACGTCTTCGAGGTGCGCCCGCGCATCGGGTTCGCCTCGTCCGCGATGGCCAAGCGCGTTCCCCGCGATGAGACGGTCCTCAACACCGTGCTCACCGCCGCATACTCGGTGCTCGGTCGCTGGAACGAGAACTACGAGGACATCGATGAGCGCCGCGCGCTCCGCGTCCTCGCCGACTGGCGCCTCGACCACCTGGCGGACCGCACGTTCGGCACGCTGAGCGATGGCGAGCAGAAGCGCGTGCAGATCGCGCGCGCCGTGATGACCGATCCGGAGCTGCTGCTGCTGGACGAGCCGACCGCCTCGCTCGATCTCGGATCGCGAGAAGAGCTGCTGGCGCTGCTCAGTGGGTACGCTTCCTCGCCGACGACGCCGGCGATGCTGATGGTGACGCACCACGTCGAGGAGATCCCGGTGGGCTTCACGCACGTGATGCTGATTCGCGACGGAGCGATCGTCGCGGCCGGACCGATCGCCGAGACGCTCACGGCCGAGGCACTCACCGACACGTTCGGCATGCCCATCGTGCTCAGCAGCGAAGACGGCCGCTACGCCGCCCGCGCAGCATCCTGATCCAGGTCTGATAGAATCGATCCTTGGTGCTCTCCGCACCGCAGACTTCCCTCGTCCCTGGCACAATCCAGGGCAGCAACTAAGGAATCCCATGAAGACTGACATTCACCCCGAGTACAAGGCTGTCGTGTTCCGCGACCTGGGCTCGGGCGAGACGTTCCTCACCCGTTCGACCGTGACCGGCGACAAGACCATCGAGCTGGACGGCGTGGAGTACCCCGTCATCGATGTCGAGATCTCGTCCGCGTCGCACCCGTTCTACACGGGCAAGCAGCGCATCATGGACTCGGCCGGCCGCGTCGAGAAGTTCAACCAGCGCTTCAAGGGCTTCGGCGGCTCGTCCAAGTAACGACTGCCACGAAGAAGGCCCCATGCTCCGCGGAGGGTGGGGCCTTCTTCGTTCCTCGAGGGTTCTGCGACAGTCTCAGACGTCGATGACGATACGGCCGGAGTCGATGCGGCTCGGCGGGTCGCCTGGCGAGGGCGCCGGTGCCGTCCGCTGCGTCTGCCGGTCGCGTTCCAGCCCGGCCTCATATGCCGATGGCATCCAGATCGCATCGAAGGAGCCGCCGAACCCACCGCCTGCGCCGTCGTACTTCTCTTCTACGGGCTTCTGGGAGAACGTGTGCGCGATGCCGAACGCGACGAGACCGGGCCCTGCGATGAGGACGATCGCCACATAGATCCAGCCGAACACCTCGTTCATGACGACAGCGTATGCCCGATTCGGCGAGAGCCCATCCCCCTCAGGGATGATCCTCAGCGCAGGCGGCGGCCCTGCGCCAGGTCGATGAGGCGCGACAGCACGGGACCCGCGCGCAGCCCGTTGTGCTCGTGCTCGCTGGTCACCCACAGCTTCACGCCGGGTAGCAGGCGTGCTGTCTCGAGCGAGAACTCCATCGGGACGTACACGTCGTCGACATAGACGGCGGCGGCGCCCGTAGCCCCGGACGCGGCGATCGCCTCGGCGTCGTAGATGCTCGGCCATACGTACTCCGCGAGCGCGAGGGTGACGTCACGCCAGGGGCGGAAGGCGGGAACCGTCTCGGTCCAGTCGCGCCGGATGTGCTCGCCCGTGAAGAGCGTCGGGTCGTCGCGGAAGTCGGAGGGCTCTGTGCGTTCGGCCGACCATCGGGTGGCGTGGCCGTCGGCGTAGCTGGACTCGTGGAACGCGAAATACAGCGGATTGCGACCGTCGAACGGCATCGCGTGCATCAGGTCGTGCCGGAAGGCATTGGAGGAAGGGTCACGCTCGAGCAACGACCAGACGGTCTGCCAGCCGTCGTTCGTGCCGAGGGCCGAGCCCATCGATCGCAACCGCGATCGGGACACGACCTCGCCGTCGGGGAGGACGATGTCGCCGGCGTCTGCCAGATCGACGAGTCGCCGCATGGCGTCGCGGTGCTCCGGGAACCGACGGTAGTAACGCTCGGATGTCGTGCGCATCTTCTCGTAGCAGAGCGCGTACACATCATCGGGGTGGCGCCCGATCGTGCTGAGTCCGCCCGTGATGAAGACGTCCTGCAGCGAGGACGCGTCCGTCGAGAGGTAGGCCAGTGTCGTGAAGCCGCCGAAGGACTGCCCGAGCACGCTCCAGGTGGCAGCTCCGAGGTGTTCGCGGATCGCCTCGCAGTCGCGCACGATCGAGTCGGCGCGCAGGTGGGTCAGGTGCTCGGCCACGGCCTCGGCGCCGCGGGCGAGATCGTGATCGCCGACCGGGGTCGAGCGGCCCGTTCCGCGCTGGTCGAGGAGCACCAGACGGTAGTGGGCGAGAGCTTCATTCAGCCAGGCCGGCGACGTCGAAGAATGGAACGGGCGGGGAGCTTCGTGCCCTGGTCCGCCCTGCAGGAAGACCAGGAAGGGGAGGGTCTCACCGCCTTCGCGGGCGACCACGCGCGCGAAGATGTCGATGGTGCGGGAGTCGGCGGGATCGCCCCATACGAGAGGGACGGTGAGCGTGTGCTCTTCGACGGTGAGATCCAGCAGCTTGCGGACGACGGTGGTCATGATCACATCACATTCCCGATGTAGGAGTACTTGACGAAGACCTCCGAGGCGATGCCCGACTCCTCGAGCACCCCCTGCACAGCGGTCATCATGTAATTGGAGTCCCAGCCCATGTAGAGGAAGTGGGATTCGTCCAGCGCGTCCCACTGGCCCTTCCACGCCATGTCCTGGTAGATCGGCCCGCCGTGGGCGGCACAGTAGGCGAGGGCAGCGGCCCTCGTGTCGGTCCACGCGCGTCGGAAGACCCGGTTGAAGAGGTACTTCACGTCGGGGACCTCCCAGCGCTCACCGCGGTACTCGACGTAGTCGAACTCGCGTTCCCAGCCGGTCGGCCAGCCGCGACGGCGCACGGCATCCAGGATCGGGGTCAGGCCGTCGTCGTCGATCTCCGGCAGTGCCGGTCGCGCCCAGATGCGGATCAGGTCGGCGGTGAGGGCGACCGTGCGCCGGGTGATGGCGGCCGTGTTCCACGTCGGGACCTCGGCCAGCTCGCGGGTCGCCGGCACCGCGCTGCGGGCATACGCCTCATCTCGCTTGACGGGGAAGGCGGCGCCGAACACGCGCTCGGTCAACGGCTGCTCGAGCAGGGTCAGGTTGCCGAGAGTCGGGGCGAGCGCGCGATGGCTGTTCTGTTCGTCCTCGGAGTACTCGTTCCAGGGGCGTTCTCCGTCTCCCGACCAGGCGTCGCCGGGGACGGTGGGCACGATGTGCTCCACGTCGAACCCGTCGACGTCGCCGACGCCTTCCAGGCGACCGAGCACGTACGCGGGGTGGGGGAGCTCGCTGTACTTCAGTACCGCGCTCACACGCTCGTCGGAGGGGGTGATCCGCGCGAAGGCGCGTGCGAGCGAATCGCGACCTTCCCGGCGTGCGCGGCAGAGCCTGGCGATCAGCCTCTCGGCCGGAAGGTTGACCAGCGCGCGGCGGAGGTACAGCGACTGGATCCACTCCAACGTCCCGAGGAGTTCGGCGCGGTCGATGACGCCCCGCGCGTGATCGCTGTACACGCTCAGCACGAGGGGATACGACGAGCGCCCGAAGGTGTTGACGTGCCGCAGCTGCTGCGCGATCTCCGGGTCTTTCTCCCGTGAGGGATCGAGGAGGATGCCGTATACCTCTGCGTAGTGCCGCCACTCTTCCGCGTCTGCCTGCAGGTGGGTGACGTCGACGCGGGGGAAGGACTGCCGGAACGCGCTGTACACGCCGTGCTCGCCGTTCGCCGCCACCTCGCGGCCGGTGACGAGCACGAGGTAGTGCCGCCAGAACGCGCCGATGGCCTCACCGGTGTGATGCTCGATCGGCACCCAGAACCGGGCTTCGACGTCGACCTGCTCCGCGTGGCTGAGCCCCATCAGGATGTAGTTGTGGATGAGCTCGTGGTCGCGCAGCGGCTCGCCCGTGGAGTTCAGGCTCTCGAAGATCTGCTGGGCGTTCGCCTGGGCTCCGAGGGTGATCGACACGTGCTCGAGCTTCTGCAGCCCACGCCAGATGAGGGGAACCTCGTCCACGTGGATCTGACTGCGGAAGAAGGCGTAGTTGTCGTCGAAGCGGGATTCGCGGTCCGCGTCGTCGCGGCGGTCGAGCACGACGGACTCGTACAACTCGGCCCACGCATCGTGCGGGCGCAGCTTGGTGCGGCCGGGGTCGTCCGAGCGTACGAGCACGCGTTCCAACGAGGCGGCCAGAGCGGCATCGGTGTCGCGGATCGCATGGTGCAGCGCGGCGACCAGCAGCATCAGCGTGGTGATGCGCTGCTGACCGTCGATGAGGATCAGGTCGGAATCGGTCGACGTGCCGTCTTCGGCGGAGAGGATCGAGCCGATGAAGTGGCGGTGGGCGTCGTCTTCCCGCGCGACGGCGCGGATGTCGGAGAGGAGACGCTCGCACCCGCCGATGTCCCAGCGGTACTGCCGCTGATACACGGGGACGACGATGGTGGTGCTGCCCGCCGCGAGCCACTCGATCGTGTTGACTGCTGTCGCCTCGACGTTGGTCGCGGTGCTCATACTGGTGTCTCGTCCTCCCGTAGCGACGGGTGCCGAGGACTCGCCGGGCGCCCCGATCAGTCTATTCGGTTATCCACGGCCGACCTCCGAAGGGCTCGCGGGCTTCGCTGTTAGGCTTGCCTTATCAGGGCCTGTTAAAACGTGCTGGCCCCCGATGAAAGGAACATGACTCGATCATGGGTTACATCAAGTCCGCTGCCCTCGAGGAAAAGGGATTCGTCGTCCTCGACAGCTACAACCAGGAGCTCGACCCCAAGGAATGGCTCGACATCGAGTACAACGACTGGAAGTCGTCGGGTGACACCCGCTTCGCGCCGCTCGCCAGTGCCTTCGGTGACATCGAGTGCAACGGCTTCTGGAACCACAAGCCGCCGCGCACCGACAAGGACGGCGTCTGGATCGATTCGCAGACCGAGAAGGCTCCGAACCTGACGCGTCGTGCGCAGGAGCCCGGCGCCAACGTCGGCCGCTGCCGCGTGATCGAGCTGCAGCCGACCCCCTACGGCGAGTGCCTCTACAACCTGCACCAGGACGACAACAACCGTCTGAACCCCGACGGCACCGGCTGGGTGGTCCGCGGCTTCTTCAACCTGACGGACGACAAGGACAGCTACTTCGTCCTGCGCGAGAACCGCACCGACCCGAGCATCGAGTACCGCATCGCCCTTCCGGCCGGCGCGCAGCTCATCGTCGACACTCAGCGCCTGTGGCACGCGGCCACGCACAACGGCACCGAGCCGCGCTACTGCCTCATCACGTCGTGGACCTCGGGCCCCGAGCTCGACGCCTACATCGAGAAGTACAACGGCACTGACGATGTCCCCAACTACGAGGTCGACCAGGAGACGCTGGAGTTCGGCTACGCGGAGCAGGCGCGCAAGGACGCTGCACGTGCGGCGTACTACGCGGCGAAGGGCCAGCAGGTCAAGCAGGCCATGAGCGAGGCCTGATCCTCTTCTGAGCACTGCGAAGGCCCCCGG
>NZ_JBLVOH010000254.1:3598-4326 GCF_053543675.1 Microbacterium umsixpiens | reverse complement strand
GGGGGCCTTCGTCGTCGAATCACATGCTTGTGATTTCAGGAGATCTCGGCGAGAATGGGCCCACAACCGCATATTCTCGCCACTTCGTGGTTCAGGTCGTTGGGGAAGACGCACCTGATGAAACGGAGAGATCATGGCGACGGCTTACTCACGCGGAGTGGTGTTCATCCACTCTGCGCCTCGCGCGCTCTGCCCACACCTCGAATGGGCGGTGGGTCGCGCTATCGGGCGTGCGGTGAATTTCGACTGGACCGCGCAGCCCGTCCTCGAGGGTGCCCGGCGGGCCGAGTTCTACTGGGACGGCCCTGTCGGCACGGGTGCTGCTCTCGCGACGTCCATCCGCGGGTGGGAGCATCTGCGGTTCGAGGTGACCGAGGACCCCACTCCGCGCAGCGACGGCGGACGCTGGCTGCACACTCCCGACTTGGGTATCCATTACGCCCAGACGGATGCCGCCGGCAACATCGTCATCGGCGAGGACCGGATCCGCTACGCGATGGAGATCGCCGCGGGCAGTGCGATCGAGTTGCAGCGCGAGCTGGACATCGCGCTCGGGTCCGCCTGGGACGAGGAACTGGAGCCGTTCCGGCACGCGAGCGACGACGCCAGAGTCGTCTGGCTCCACAAGGTCGGCTAGCCGACACCACAGACCGGGAGCGGGGGAGGCGTGAGTATCGGATGCCGGTGAATCATCCCGGACGCTGAGAAGACGTATCCCCGCTCCGCCC
>NZ_JBLVOH010000254.1:2200-3523 GCF_053543675.1 Microbacterium umsixpiens | reverse complement strand
GGCGTGCAGAGGTGGCTCGCCGGTCAGATGACGGCGGTGTGCTGCAGCTCGTGGGTGCGCGAGTGCGCGCCGCCGCGCACGTCTTCCCAGGCGAGAGCCAGTCGTTGCATGGCTTCGGTCGTCCGCTCCGGCGGGAGAGTGATGGGGATGCGTAGTCGACGTTCGAGCACGCCGCCGGTCGTGAAGCGGGGGCCCGGCGGCAAGACGAGACCATGCTCTCGCGCAGCCAGGGAGAGGGAGGTGGAGAGCGGCGCCCCGATGTCGATCCAGGCCGAGAGGCCGCCGGGCGTAGACGGCATCCGGAACCCGGCGATCCCTGAGACGCCGCGCTCGACCGCGTCGCGCCCTGCGCGCAACCTGCGGCGAACGTGAGACGTCAACGCCGGCATGTCGTCCAACAGCTCCACGGCGATGCACTGCTCCAGCAGGGCGGTGCCCAACTCGAAGGAGGGTCGCACGGCGAGCAGTC
This sequence comes from Microbacterium umsixpiens, assembly GCF_053543675.1. Lineage (NCBI taxonomy): Bacteria > Bacillati > Actinomycetota > Actinomycetes > Micrococcales > Microbacteriaceae > Microbacterium > Microbacterium umsixpiens. Next base: position 3,054 of record NZ_JBLVOH010000254.1, on the reverse strand, counting down.
GCGCGATCACAGAGCGCTCCGCGCGGATCCAGCCGATGCGCATACCGCCCCAGGCGATCTTCGACATCGATCCGACGGTGATGACATTCGGTCCGCTCGCAGCCATCGGTGCAGGCGCCCATCCGCGATCGATGTCGAGCTCTGCGGTCGTCTCGTCGACGATGAGGTGGGTGCCGACGTTTCGAGCCGTCGTCACGATCCGCGAGCGCTCGTCATCGGGAAGCGTCGCGCCGGTGGGGTTGTGGAAGTCGGGGATGAGGTAGGCGACGTGCGGACGCGTCCCGAGAAGCGTCTCGTTCAGATGCCGGGTGTCCCAGCCGTCGACGTCGACGGGCGTGGGCACCAGTCGGTATCCGTGCCGGTGCAGCGCCTCGAGCGCGTGGGGGAACGTCGGCTGCTCGACCAGTGCCCTTTCACCGCGACGCCCGATGGCCGTGAGGATCAGGTTCACGGCGTTGAGCGCCCCCGACGTGATGATGATCTCGTCGGCGGAGGTCGGTGCTCCGCGATCGCGGAACCGCTGGGCGACGGCTTCACGGAGCTCAGGGAGCCCGCGGAGCGAATACCCGCTGGTGCCGCGCAGGGCCGCGAGGCGGGGAAGGGAGCGGACTGTCGCGTCGTACAGGCCGGGTGTCGAATCCATCGAGGCGATCGAGAGGTCGATGGCGTCGTCGTCGGCGTCCGCGCCCGCAGCGGTGCGACCGTGCGGCAGCGTGACCCGGGTGCTTCCTCCGTGCAGGCGGGAGACGTAGCCGTCGGCCTCCAGCAGGCCGTAGGTGCGGGTGATCGTCGAGCGTGATCGGCGCAGTTCGAGCGCGAGCGCCCGCTCACTCGGCAGACGCTCGCCGACCGTG
>NZ_JBLVOH010000254.1:0-2180 GCF_053543675.1 Microbacterium umsixpiens | reverse complement strand
GGGGGCGGCGCGCGCCGTCGCCGCGGTGCCCGCGACGTTATCCACTCCGAGCTGTTCGACGAGCCGTGATCCCATGCCTCCAGCATGGCGCAAAGTGGTCTGATATGCGCAGGCCACTTTGCGGCGAGTGGCTTCGCATCGGACCGTGGTCCACGGGCCAGAGTAGGAGGATGTTCCTCCGTTCTCTGTTCCTCCCCATAGCCGCCACCAGCCGGCGTGACCTCGTCGAGCGGCTCGTGCAGCTTCTCGTCGGTCTGTTCCTCTACGGTGTGGCACTCGGCTTCATGGTACGAGGTGGCATCGGTGTGGCGCCGTGGGATGTTCTGGCGCTGGGCCTGGCGGGGCAGACAGGCGTCGGATACGGAGTCATGACCGTGCTCGTCTCGATCGTCGTGCTGCTGCTGTGGATCCCGCTGCGTCAGCGGGTGGGCCTCGGCACGGTGCTGAACGCGCTCCTGGTCGGCCCGAGCGCCGATCTGGCGCTCTTCCTGATCCCGCAGCCCTCTTCGGTGTGGATCGGTGCCCCCATGTTCGTCTTCGGGCTCCTGCTCCTCGCCTTCGCGACGGGCCTCTACATCGCTGCCGACTTCGGGCCTGGGCCGCGCGATGGCCTGATGACGGGGCTGGTCCGCCGCACCGGATGGGCGGTGTGGCTCGTCCGCACCCTGATCGAGGGAAGTGTGCTGCTCGTCGGCTTCCTCCTCGGCGGCCCGGTGGGCGTCGGAACGGTGCTCTTCGCCTTCGGAGTCGGTCCGCTGATCGGGTGGTTCCTGCCCCGCATCACGCGCATCCGTGAAGCCCGTTCGCGTCAGCTCGGGGCACTGCGCGCCGTCTGAGCGGCTTCGGACTCCGGTCCTGTTGCGCGAAGAGAGGCCCTCGGAATCCCGGGGGCCTCTCTTCGTGTATGCAGGGTCAGTCGGCGCTGGCGACGACCAGCACGGCGTTGTGTCCGCCGAACCCGAACGAGTTGCTGATGGCGATCTGGGGGCCGTCGCCGAGCGGCGTGGCCTCGCCGGAAAGACGGAAAGGAACCGCCGGGTCGGGCTCGGTCATGTTGATGGTCGGCGGAGCGACGCGATCACGCAGCGCGAGAAGCGAGAAGATCGCTTCGAGTGCCCCCGTACCACCGAGCAGGTGTCCGGTGGAGGCCTTCGTCGCCGACACGGGGATCTCGTCGATCCGGTCGCCGAAGACCTTCTTGAGAGCGACGTACTCGTTCGGGTCGCCGACCGGGGTCGACGTCGCGTGCGCGTTGATGTGCGTGACCTGGTCGGCGGTCACACCGGCCCCGTCGCGCGCCTGCGTGACGGCCCGCGCCGCGCCGTTGCCCTCGGGGTCGTTCCCGGTGATGTGGTACGCGTCGGCAGTGACTCCGCCGCCGAGCACGTAGCCGTAGATCTTGGCGCCGCGAGCCTTGGCGTGCTCCTCGGTCTCGAGGATCAGCGCGGCCGCACCCTCACCCATGACGAACCCATCACGGTCGATGGCCCCGGGGCGGGAGGCGTGGGCAGGATCGTCGTTCCGACGCGACAGTGCCTGCGCCGATGCGAACGAAGCCATCGTGATCGGGTGGATCGCGGACTCGGTGCCACCGGCGATCACGACGTCCGCGAGGCCGTCCTGCAGGTGGTGGAAAGCGTGGATGATCGACTCCGTGCTGGAGGCGCACGCACTGACGACGGTCTGCGCATAGGCGCGAGCCTCGAACTGCAGCGAGAGGTTGCCCGCAGCGGCGTTCGGCATGAGCATCGGGACCGTCAGCGGCATGACCCGTCGCGGGCCCTTCTCACGCAGCGTGTCCCAGGCGTCCAGCAGGGTCCAGAGACCACCGATGCCGGTGGCGAAGTCGATGCCGAGGCGCTCGGGCGCGACCTCGGGGGAACCGGCGTCGGCCCATGCCTCGCGGGCCGCGATGAGGGCGAACTGCGACGACGGATCCAGGCGCTTGGCCTCGTGGCGGGGGAGTACCTCTTCCGGGCGCACGATCGCCTCGGCGGCGAACGTGACGGGCAGCTCGTACTGCTGAACCCAGTCGTGTTCGAGCGTGCGGGTGCCGGACATTCCGGCCAGCAGGTTCGTCCAGTTCTCCGGGGCCGTTCCGCCGATGGCGGATGTGGCGCCGATGCCGGTGACGACGATGCGCTTGGTCATGGGGTGTGGTTCCTTGTCGAACGTCGAAG
>NZ_JBLVOH010000253.1:0-2054 GCF_053543675.1 Microbacterium umsixpiens | reverse complement strand
CTGACCGCCCTGGCCGCCGCCCGGCTCATCGAACGCCCGGGTCAGGTCGACGCCGCGCGACTGGACTTCTGCGGCACCCCGCTGCTGACGACGTCCGACCGCGCGGTGCGGAGCCTCCTCGGCACCTCCCTCGCGATGGTCTTCCAGGACCCGATGACCTCGTTCAACCCGACGAGGCGGATCGGCTCGCAGCTCGCCGAGGCCGCGTCCGAGCACCAGGACATCACTCGGAAGCAGGCGATGGATCGGGTGATCGAGCGTCTGCAGTCGGTGCGGGTGCCCGCCGCGGCGCGACGCGCCCACCAGTACCCGCACGAGTTCTCCGGCGGCATGCGGCAGCGGGCGATGATCGCCATGGGACTCATGAATCATCCGCGCCTGATCATCGCGGACGAGCCGACCACCGCGCTCGATGTGACCGTGCAGCGACAGGTGCTGCAGCTGCTGGCCGGCGTGCGCCGCGACACCGACGCCGCGATCCTGCTGATCAGCCACGACATCGCGGTCGTCGCGCAGACCTGCGACCGCGTGCTGGTGATGTACGCGGGACGGATCGTCGAGGACCTGCCCGCAGCGAACCTGCACACCGACGCCCGGCACCCGTACACCCGCGCCCTGCTCGAGGTCGTGCCCGAGCTCGACGCCGACCGCGACGAGCCCCTCAAAGTGATCCCCGGCCGTCCGCCGGCACCGGGCGCCCTCCCCACCGGATGCGCGTTCGCCGCCCGCTGTCCCCTCGCCACCGACCTCTGCCGGGAGAGCGACCCCGAGCTCCTGGCCGATGAGGCCGGGCACCGGGTCGCCTGCTGGCATCCGGTCACCGGAGAGGCGGAGGTCGCTGTGGCGGTGGCCACGACGGCGGACGAGGCCGCCGCCGATGACGAGAGGGTCCTGCGATGAGCGAGCTGCGTTTCGACCGGGTCAGCGTGCGCTACGGCTCGCACCGCTCCGGCCTCACCGCCGTCGACGATGTGTCCCTGACCGTCCCGTCCGGGTCGGTCGTCGGGCTCGTGGGTGAGTCGGGTTCGGGCAAGTCCACGCTCGCCCGCGCGGCGATCGGCCTCGCGCCGATCAGCGAGGGCGCCATCACGCTGGACGGAGTGGACGTGCGCGGCTTGCGCCGCCGTCGCCCCATCCAGATGGTGTTCCAGGATCCGTTCTCCTCGCTCGACCCGCGCATGACCATCGGCGAATCGATCGCCGAGGCCCTCCCCCGCGACATCCGAGGAAGCAGGGCCCGCCGTGCCGAGGTCGCACGACTGCTCGACCTCGTGAACCTCGACGCCGACCGCGCACAGTCGCTCCCGGCCGCCCTCTCCGGCGGGCAGCGCCAGCGCATCGCCCTGGCCCGCGCTCTCGCCGCCCGCCCCGAGGTCGTGATCGCCGACGAGATCACCTCCGCGCTCGACGTCTCCGTACAGGGCTCGGTGCTCAACCTCGTGCGCGACCTGCGCGTGGAGCTCGACCTGACGATGCTCTTCATCTCGCACAACCTGTCCGTCGTCCGATACCTGAGCGATCACATCGCGGTCATGTACCTCGGCCGGATCGTGGAGGTCGGGCCGACCGAGCAGGTGCTGGCCGACCCGCAGCACCCGTACACGCGGGATCTGCTCCAGGCGGCACCCACCCGGCACGGGAACCTGCTGGCCGTCGATCCGCTCGCCCCCGTCGATGTGGAGCCCGCCGACCCGCACGCCCCGCCCGGCGGCTGCCGCTTCCACCCGCGGTGCCCGATCGGTCCCGCGGCGCGCCCTGATCGGCAGATCTGCGTGATCGCGGAACCGCAGCGACCCACGGGCACGGTGGGCGCGGCCTGCCACTTCGCGGGGCTGCCGACGGATGCGCCGATCGGAACTGTGCCCATCTCCCAAAGCACCCCCTGGTTTCGGCCGCGACCACAACACCGACCCCGCTCTCTGCGGACACAGTGAACTGACCATCCGATTGGAGCTCCCATGAACCGTGTCACCGTCGACGACCTGCTCGCCGTCCGCACCCCCGAGCAACCGGCACTGTCACCGGACGGCACCCGCATCGCCTTCGTGCTGCGG
>NZ_JBLVOH010000252.1:0-2615 GCF_053543675.1 Microbacterium umsixpiens | reverse complement strand
GGCGACGACGGTGACGCAAGCCCTGATCGGCGGTGCTCCCAGCGATTGGCTCGACCCGGCCGTGCAGAACGCCTTCCCTGCCGACGTGCAGCTTGCCCAGGATGCCGTCCTCATCACCGGGCAGGTGGCCGACGTCGCCCTCACCCGTCCGGCGACCGCGCTCGACGAGACCACGCTCTCTCGCATGCGCACGCAGTTGCAGGCCACTCTCCGGGCCGCGGGGGTCGCCGTCACCCGCGTGCAGTTCACCGTGGACGGCCGTAGCGTCGACGCCGGGGTCGTCGACGTCGTGGAGCCGTCGGCGGAGATCGGCACGCTCGTGCTGCAGAACGGCGCGTTCGGTCGCATCGTCGGGGACGAGATCTCCCCGATCGCCGGGATCAGTACCGAGATCGCTGCGATGCCGCAGCCCATCGCATCGATCGATGTGGCACTCGACGACTCCATCGCGGCCGTCCAGCTCGGTGACGGGCGGGTGTACCGAGTGGGCGACGGAAGCCGCAACGAGTTCGATGCGCCACCGGGGCTCATCGAACCGTCCCTGGATCCATACGGTTACACCTGGACCGTTCCTGAAGGAGACCCGGCGGCCCTGCAGGCCTGGGGGAGCGATATCGCCGCGCACGCGATCGGGAATGCGTGGCCGACGGCGTCAGCGATCTCGGACCTGCGCGTCGCCGGAGACGGCAGCCGCGTCGCAGCGGTGGTCACCGTCGGCAAGCAGCGCTGGGTCGTCGTGGCCGCCGTCGTCCGCGCCTCGGCGGGACTCCCGGTGGAACTCGGAGATGCCAAGCAGCTGGTGCAGATCGACGAGCCGGCGACCGGTCTGGTGTGGCTGGGGCCGGATCGGCTGGGCGTGCTGGTAGATCCGGTCAGCCCCCGGCTCATCACCCAGACGGTGGGCGGACCCGGCACCTCGGAGGCCGCTCCGGGCGACGCCGTCTCGGCCGCAGGTGCGCGGACCGCTGCCGGCGTTCGCATCCTCGGCGCCGGCGGGCATCTGTTCGCCCATGCGGGGTCGGCGTGGCGCGAGGTGGCGTCCGACGTCTCGGTGCTCGCCACGCGCGTCGGAGAGTGACTCTTCCTGCACGCCAGGGGAATGGTCGCGGTTCTCGGCGGCAGCGGCTTCTTCGTCTGCATGGTCGAGGGCGCGGCCCCAGAATCGTCGGATGCGGACATCTTCTCGTCTCCTCGGTGTCGGAACGGAGTTGGCGGCGTTCCTGCTGGCGGCGACGTGCGCAGGCTGTGACCAGCCGGGAACGCTGCTGTGTCCGCGGTGCCGGTGCGACCTGACACCGCGCCCGCGATCCTCGCTGACGCCGGGAGGTCTGCCTGTGCACGCCGCGCTCGAGTTCGAAGGGGTCGCGGCACGCTGCATCCGCCGGCTCAAGGGTGAGGGTGAGACGTATCTCGCGCGGCCGCTGGCCACGGCGCTCGCGACGGTGCTCTCCCCATTCGTGACGCCGATGACCTGGATCGTGCCGGTCCCCACCGCGCGAAGAGCGTTCCGCCGCCGTGGCTATCGCGTCCCCGAGCTGCTGATCCGTCGTGCACACGCACAGCCGCAGCCGCTGCTCGCGGTCGTGGCCGCAGCGGCCGACCAGCGTGGCCTGGGTGCGCGTGAGCGCGAGGAGAACGTTCGCGGCACGATGCGTGCACGGGGACGGGGAGGGGGCGCCGAGGTCGTGCTCGTCGACGACGTCGTCACCACCGGTGCCACGCTCGACGAGGCAGCCAGGGCGCTCCGAGCGGCCGGCTTTCGCATTGTGGTGGCGGTCGCGCTCGCCGCCACGCCGCATCGATCGGGATTCTGAGGAACCTCATCGAGAACGCACCGGCGACACAGGGTCGCAACCCCGTGACATCCGTCGACGGTCGGACTACGGTGGGGTGACACAAGGCGACCACGGTCCGCCCTTGGCCGGGAGGACCGGGACAAGGAGGCAGCAATGGAAACAAGCATCGTTGGCGTCGGAGTGGGTATCACCGATCGCTTCCGAACCGTTGTCGAAGAGAAGATCGCCAAGGTCCAGATGTTCGCGTCACGGGCGCAACGGCTGGACGTCAAAGTCACCCACCGCGTGTATCGCAACGGCCGCATCCCGGACGAGACCGTCGAGCTGACGCTGGTGGGCAAGGGACCTGTCGTCCGCGCGGAGGCGACGGACGGCGACAAGTTCGTGGCTCTCGACCTCGCCATCGACAAGATGTCCGAGCAACTTCGTCGTGCGAAGGAGAAGCGTGTCGATGGCCGACAGCACCCGCGCGGCGCCCACTTCGAGAAGGGCAGCGGATCGCTGGAAGGCATCGACGTCCAGCCGGCATCCGCGGATGTTCTTCATGCCGTCGCGACGGGCAACGTGCCGGTGCAGCAGCCGGAAGACGAGACCTACTCGCCCGTCGTCATCCGCACGAAGAGTTTCGACGCCGAGTGGATGACTGTGGAAGAGGCGGTCGATCGGATGGAACTGGTCGGACACGACTTCTTCCTCTTCGTCGATGTCCGCACCGACCACCCGAGCGTCGTGTACCGACGCAAGGGCTGGGACTACGGCGTGATCGCACTGAGCACGCAGGCGCCGCCGTCTGAGGCGCTCGCTTCCTGACGGAGTCGC
>NZ_JBLVOH010000251.1:0-3930 GCF_053543675.1 Microbacterium umsixpiens | reverse complement strand
GGGCGGCGGACGCGTGCTCGATCGCCGTCCGGGTCGCCTCCTCGAACGCGGGGTCGGCATATGTCGCGAGCCAGGAAGCGAAAGGATGTTGCGGATCGGTCGCGTATTCACCGAACCCTCCCGCGTGCAGACGCCGACCGAGATCCGTGTAGAGCCAGAAGCACGGGAGTACCGCGGCGACGATCTCGGCGTAGTCACCGCCGAAGGCGACGGACCGCAGGTGGTCGAGGTATGCCGTCGTCACCGCGGAGGGTTCCGCCGCGAAGGTCGCCGCGCCCACCCCCTCCGACGGGGTCAGCCAGGACGCGTGCAGTTCGAGCTCGCCGACGATCGAACCGTGAGCGGAGTCCGCCCAGAACGCCTGCTCCGCCGAGGTCGGCGCGAGGCGGGCGGCTTCGGCCAGCACGCGGGCGTAGTCACGCAGATACAGCGCATCCTGCGCGAGGTACGACAGGAACGGCGCGCGCTCGAGAGAGCCGTCGGCGAGCGCGCGGATGAACGGCAGCTCATCGATCCCCGCGCGGATACCGGCGATCTCCTGCCACCAGTCCGCAGCGATGTCGGTCGCCTCCGGTCGCGTCGCCGAGCGCCCACGACCCCAGAGGCCGGCGAAGTGGCTGATCGGGCCGTGTCCGCGCCCCACGCGCAGCCCGTCCCCCGCGCGGAGAGACTCGCGGAGCCAGGCGCGTGCCGCGCGTACCGCCTCCTCGGGATCACTCCCCTGCGCCAGCAGCGTGGCCAGGGCCGAAGAGAGCGAGCAGCCCGTGCCGTGCGTGCTCGACGTCACGATGCGCGGGCCGGTGAACTCCTGGCGAAGGCCGCGACGCGTGTCGACCAGCGCATCCGGAGCTTCGTCGCCGGTGAGATGGCCGCCCTTGACGAGCACGGCGGCACCGATCTCGGCCGACAGCTCCTCGGCGGCGGTGATGCCGTCGGCCCAATCGACGATGTCACGACCGGTCAGCACCGCGAGCTCGGCGAGATTCGGGGTGACCAGCGTCGCGCGACCGAGCAGACTCCGCAGCTCCGCCTCGGCATCCGGAGAGAGGAGCCTGTCCCCCGACGTCGCGACCATGACCGGGTCGAGCACGACGACGGGTGGACGCACCCGATCGAGCCACTCGCCCACCGCGCGGATCACCTCCGTCTCGGCCAGCATCCCGATCTTCACCGCATCGATCACGACGTCGTCCGACACCGCGTCGAGCTGCGCACGGAGGAAGTCCGCCGGCGGCACATGCACCGCCCGGACACCCTGCGTGTTCTGCGCGGTCAGCGCGGTGAGGACGGCCATGCCGTACCCGCCATTCGCGGCGATGGACTTGAGGTCGGCCTGGATACCCGCCCCTCCCGAAGGATCACTCCCCGCGATGCTGAGCACCCGTGGCACGGACCCCGCGAGCCAGCGTCGCCGGAACTCCCGGGCGGTCGCGGCGGGATCATCGGCCGCACACAGCGCCGAGACCACGGCGAGTCCGGCGGAACCGGCATCACGAAGCGCCTCGGTGTCGTCGATGCCGACGCCGCCGATCGCCACGCACGGAAGCGGGCTGCGGGTCACGAAGTCGCGGAACCCGTCCACGCCGAGGGGCTCGGGATGATCCGGCTTGGTCGAGGTCGGACGGATCACCCCGACGCCGAGATAGTCGACGGTTCCGGCGGGCAACGCGAGAACCGCGTCGAGGTGCGCTGCACTGTTCGCGGTGAGGCCGATCAGCGCATCCGGTCCGAGAGCCTCGCGCGCCCCCAGCACCGACGCGTCCCCCTGACCCAGGTGCACGCCGTCGACGCGTGCACCGCGGGCGCGGGCGGCGATCGCCGCATCCAGCCGATCGTTCACGACGAGCAGCGCACGACCGTCGATCGCCTGCGACAGCGCGAGCAGCTGCTCGACCGTCTCGGCATCGGACGCGGTCTTGTCGCGAAGCTGCACGATGCGCACGCCCCCGTCGACGGCACGGCGCACGGTATCGACGACACCGCGGTCGCCGCACAACGTGGGATCGGTGACGAGGTAGAGGGAGAGGTCGGCGTTCACCGCGCACCCGCCTGCACACGGGCGTCCGCGATCACGTCGGCGGGGCCCACGGAGGCGAGGGCGTCCAACAGCGCCACGGCGAAGCTGCCGGGACCGGTCGAGATCGTGGCGGCGCGCTCGGCCGCGATCGTGTACACGAGGCTCGCGGCGGCGACGGCCGTGAGGGCATCGTGTCCGGTATTGCGCGCGGTACCGAGGAATGCGGCCATCACGGCCCCGAGAGCGCAGCCCCCGCCGGTGACCCTGGTCAGCAGCTCGTGCCCGTTCGCGAGGCGCAGCACCCGCTCCCCGTCGGTGACGAGGTCGATCGGACCGGACACCGCGATCACGGCACCGGTCCGTCGCGCGAGGGCAGCGCCCGCGTCGGCTGCGGCATCCGTGCTGTCCGTCGCATCCACTCCCCGACCGCCGGCGCTGAGCCCGGCGAGCGCGAGGATCTCCGAGGCGTTGCCGCGGATCGCCGTCGGACGCTGCTCCGCCAGCCGGTGCGCCAAGGCAGTGCGGATCGGCAGAGCTCCGATCGCGACCGGATCGAGCACCCATGGGGTTCCGGATGCCGCAGCCCCGGCGACGGCCTCGAGGCTCGCCGCGCGCTGCTCGGGAGTGGGCGTTCCCAGGTTGATCAGCACGCCGGAGGCGACACCGGCGAACATCTCGGCCTCTCCGACGATGTCGACCATGGCCGGGGCAGCCCCCAGGGCGAGCAGCACGTTGGCGGTGAACCCGGCGACGACCGTGTTGGTGATGCAGTGCGTCAGTGGGGGCGTCTCGCGCAGCACCCCCCACAGGGCGGCGGCGGCGCCGGGCAGATCGGTGATGGAATCAGGACGCAGAAGATCGCTCATCGCGACATCCCTTCGCTAGTACGAACTAGATCAGGTTCGACGGGTCTGTTCTCAGCCGCGGATGCGGCACCCCGTGTCACTGCTCGCAGTCTAGCGATCGGCCAGGAGAGCCAGCTCCTCCGCTCGGGTGAGTCCGGCGCGGCGATCGCGGTCGATGCCGCGCGCCCGCTCATCAGCCAGGACGGCGCGGATGGTGTCGGCCAGAGGGCGCAGCCGCCCACCCGCTTCGCGGTACGCCGTGTTCGACCGGGTCATGAAGCCCGTCATCTCCGGCGGCAGCCACAGCGGTAGTGATCTCGGTCCCGCCCAGTGCGCGACCCCGCGTACGACGAGCCACTCCTCCTCGGCGACGACGGTCTCGCCGGTCTGCCCTGCTGCCGCGCGAACCGCCTGCAGCACGTCGCCGAGGGAATGCCCGTCCCCGATGGCGTTGACCGGCCCGCTCCTGGTCGTCGCGACGATGAAGTCAGCGAGGTCGTCCACGTCGATCACCTGGGCGCTCCTCCCCTCGAGCGGCGGCAGCAGCACCGGCCCGATACCCGCCCGTGCGAAGGCGGCAGCCCAATACCCGAATCGATCGCTCGGGTCGCCGTTGCCCACGATGAGTCCCGGTCGCACGATGAGCGCACGATCGCCCAGGGTGCCCACGGCGTCCTCGGCCGCAGCCTTCTGCGCCCCGTACTCGTACTCGTCACCGGGGCGGGCGGACGGATGCCGCGGTGCCGACTCGTCCGCACCGACCGTCTCGTCGTCGGAGTAGACCGACAGGGAAGACACGTAGGTCCACCGCGCGGCACGCTCGCCGAGGGCACCGACGGCCGCCTCGACCTGCGACGCCTGCGACGAGATATCCACCACGTGATCCCAGTCCCGCCGGGTGAGCGCGGTGTACGCCGCGGGATCGTCGCGGTCTCCACGTACGAGCTCGGCACCGTCGGGCGCGGGCCTCTCGCCGCGAGCGAGACAGGTCACCGTTGCCCCCGCATCCAGCCATCGGCGGGCGATGCGCCCGGAGAGCCAGCCCGTTCCACCGAGGATCAACACGTC
>NZ_JBLVOH010000250.1:7934-10298 GCF_053543675.1 Microbacterium umsixpiens | reverse complement strand
AGGCTGCGGCACGCGAGGTGTGGATCTTCTTCCCCGACCCGTGGCACAAGAAGAAGCACACCAAGCGGCGTCTGGTGCGGCCGGGATTCGGCGACACCGCGGCGAGGGCGCTGAAAGACGGCGGCCTGCTGCGTCTCGCGACCGACTGGGAGGACTACGCCCTGCAGATGCGCGAGGTGCTCGACGCCGAACCGCTGTTCGAGCGCGCGTTCGACGGGGAGTGGGCCGAGCGCTTCGACGGCCGGGTGATGACCGCGTTCGAGCGCAAGGGCATCGCGAAGGGGCGCGACATCCGCGATCTGGTCTACCGGCGCCGGGCGCGCCCGTGACCGAGGTACGGCGGGAGACGACGCTGCGCCTCGCCTTCGTGCCGGCGCTACTCGTCTGTGCCGCTGCCCCGGCGTTCTTCGTGCTGGAGATCCCGTGGCTGGGCTGGGCGCTGCTCGCCCTGGGGATCGTGGTCGCGTGGCTGCTCGAACGCGGGCGGCCGGCTGAGGAGCAGGTCGTGAGCATGGGCGCACGGCGGGAGACCGCGAGGGTGATCGGCGTGCATCGGCCGCCCTCGCTCACCAGGGACCTCTCCCTGATCGCCGTCGGCCTGCTGATCGTCAGCGTCATCCCGCTCGCCGCCGAACTCGACAACCTGGCGATGCTGCGCTTCACGCTCGCGCTGGGCGGTGCGGTCGCGGTGCCCTACGTCATCTCCCGGTTCGTCTACCGCGACCGCGCCATCAGCTTCCCGTGGCGCACGCACCGTCGATGGGGTCGTCTGCAGTGGGGATGGCTGGTGGCGGTGCTGATCCTGGGGTGGTTGATCCTGCCCTTCTACTTCATCACCAGCGGCGTCTACCAGAACTGGGCGGTCGTCGACACGCCCGAGCTCATCGCCCGGCTCTTCGTCGGAGTCGGCGCCGTGGGCATCTGGGACGAGCTGTTCTTCATCTGCACGGTGTTCGCGCTGCTGCGGCGTCACTTCCCGAACCTGGTCGCGAACCTGCTGCAGGCGATCGTGTTCGTCTCGTTCCTCTGGGAGCTGGGCTACCGCGAATGGGGTCCGCTGCTGACGATCCCGTTCGCGCTGCTGCAGGGCTACATCTTCCTGCGCACCCACTCGCTCGCCTACGTCGTCACCGTGCACCTGCTGTTCGACGCCGTGGTGTTCGCGGTGCTCGTGCATGCGCACAACCCCGGGCTGCTGCCGATCTTCCTGGTCTGACAGAATCAGCACATGCTCATCGTCGGTCTCGTCCTCGCCGCAGCCGCCGCTGCGTTCCACGTCTTCATCTTCGCGCTCGAGTCGCTGCGGTGGACCGAGCCGGAGACGAGGAAGATCTTCGGCGTCGCCAGCGAGGCGGATGCCGTCACGATGAAGCAGCTGGCCTTCAACCAGGGCTTCTACAACCTCTTCCTCGCACTCACGACCCTGCTCGGTATCGGCCTCGTGATCGTCGGTTCGGCCACCGTCGGACTGACCCTGGTTTTCGCCGGCACTGCGATGATGCTCGCCGCCGCATTGGTGCTCATCCTCTCGGACCGCGCGAAGGCGCGTGCCGCACTGATGCAGGGGACGCTTCCCCTGCTCGCCCTGGTCGTCACCGCGATCGGCGTCGCGATCGGCTGATCGCCGACCGACCGGGAGCCCGGAGCGGGGTGACACGCGCGCTTCCAGCCGCCACACTCGTTGCATGGCCGACTGGGTGCTGCACTTGGACATGGATCAGTTCATCGCCGCGGTCGAGGTGCTGCGCAGACCGGAGCTCGCCGGGCTCCCGGTGATCGTGGGCGGACGTGGTGACCCCACGGAGCGCGCTGTCGTGTCGACCGCATCCTACGAAGCGCGCGCGTGCGGCATCGGTTCGGGGATGCCGCTCAAGATCGCGGCACGCAAAGCCCCGGAGAACGCCGTCTTCCTGCCTGTGGATCAGGAAGCTTATGCGGTCGCCTCCGGCGAGGTGATGGCCGCGCTCCGGTCGCTGCCCGACGTGGTGCTCGAGGTCATCGGGTGGGATGAGTGCTTCCTCGGTGTGACGACGGAGGACCCGGAGCGGATCGCCACCGCTGCACGGGCGGCCGTGCTGGCCGCGACTGAGCTGCACTGCTCCGTCGGCATCGGGGACAACAAGGTGCGTGCCAAGATCGCGACCGAGTTCGGAAAGCCGCGCGGGATCTTCCGGCTGACGGCGGAGAACTGGTTCGAGGTGATGGGCGACAAGCCCACCCGTGACCTGTGGGGCGTCGGCTCCAAGGTGCAGAAGCGACTGGCCGCGCACGGGATCACGACGGTCCGAGAACTCGCGGACGCCGACGAGCAGGCGCTCGTCGCGGAGTTCGGTCCGCGGATGGGGGTCTGGTATCACGGGCTCG
>NZ_JBLVOH010000250.1:5916-7914 GCF_053543675.1 Microbacterium umsixpiens | reverse complement strand
ACCAGCAGAACCTCACGACGACGGCGCAGGTCACCGCCGCTGTTCGGGAACTCGCCGTTCAGGCCTTCGACGACTGCGCCGCCGAAGGAAGACCCGTCGTCCGCGCGCATCTCAAGGTGCGGTACGCGCCGTTCGAGACGAGGACGCTCGGGCGCAAGCTCTCGGCACCGACGACCGATCCGGAGGAGTTCTTGGCGGCCGCCCTCGCGCTTGCCAAGACCCTCGACACTGAGCGGGAGGTGCGTCTCCTGGGCGTGCGCGCGGAGATGACGATGCCCGACGAGGGCGACACCGCGGAGCGGACGCCGGTCCGAGGGAGGATCTGAGCCGGCAGTCGGGACGTGGCACCCGCGGCCCCGGGGATCAGCCTCGGACGACGGCAGCGACTGCGCTCACTTCGATGAGGGCACCGGGAACCCCCAGGCCGGCGACGAGAGCCGCCGTGACCAGAGGCGGTGCGCCTTCTCGCGCGAGCCTGGAGGCGACCGCCCCGTAGGCCGCGCGGAGGTCGGCGTCTTGATGGATCAGGACCGTCCAGCTGATCACGTCGTCGAGACCTGCGCCGGCGCACTCCAGCGCGATGCGGGCATTCTCGACGGCGCGCAGCGATTGCTCGGCGGCATCGGCGGAGACGATCGCCCCCGTGGAATCGATGCCGTTCTGGCCGCCGACGTAGATCGTGGTCGCGCCGGGTGGGACGACGGCGACGTGGCTGAATGCGGGACTGACGACGAGCCCCGCCGGACTGGCAAGTGTGATCTCCATGCCCACACTCTGCACCGGGGCTCCGACGGGCGGAACCCCGGTGTCGAGAAACGGATCAGAAGCGCAGCAGCACCTTCCCGATGCGTCCGGCGGTGTTGCTCGCCTGTACGGCCGCCCCGATGTCGGCGGCGTCGAAGACACCGGCGACCGGAAGGGTCAGGGTGCCATCGGTGACGCGCTGGACCAACTCGCCGAACAGTTCGCCCCGGGTTGCGGGGTCGAGGCTGGGCATGACCTTGCTGCCCCAGAAGCCCTTCACGGTTGCCTGCTTGAAGATGACGTCGGAGGAGGCGATCTCCATCGTGGGGGAGTTCATGGCACCGAAGGCCACGAGGGTGCCGCCCTCGGCGAGGAGCGACAGCACGTCGCCCGCCGAAGACCCGCCGACGGAGTCGACTCCCGCGACGATCGGTGCGCCGCCGGTGATGCGTGCCACCTGCTCCCGCCAGTCGTCCTGATCCGTGGCGACGACGCCCTCGATGCCCTGGGACCGGAGCTCTTCGATGCCCGCCGTGCGGCGGACGAGTCCGAGGACGTTGATGCCGCGTGCGGTACCGAGCTGCGCGAGCATGCGGCCGACCGCGCCGTTCGCCGCGTTCTGCACGATCCACTCGCCCGGCTTCACGTCGAGGAAACGCAGCAGGGTGATCGTGCTGAACGGCATCGAGACCAGTTGCGCCGCATCCTCGTCGGAGAGGGCATCGGGAACGGGGATCAGGCCGGCGGCGTTCGCGAGGAAGTACTCCGACCACGCGCCGAACGTGCCGCCCGTCGCGACGCGCTGCCCGACGGTGAGGTAGTCGACACCCGCGCCGAGAGCGTCGACGACACCGACCGCTTCGGTGCCCGACGCCGCGGGGAGCTCGGGCTTGAAGCCGTAGGTGCCCCGGACGGTCCACAGGTCGTGGTTGTGGATGGGGGAGAGCACCGTCCGAACACGGACCTGACCGGCACCGGGCTCGGGTAGGGGGCGGTCTTCGATCCGGAGGACCTGCTCGGGATCGCCGAACGTCGGGTGGATGAGTGCGCGCATGGGATTTCCTTTTCTGGTGGAGGAGTTCAGTGGGTGTCGTCCGCGGGGGCGGGTGCGGAGAGACTCGCGGTGAGGAGCTGGAGCCGCTCGGTGATGTCGTGCAGTTCGGCGATGAGCTCGCGCCGACGGTCGTCGTCGCTCAGCCCGGCAGCTTCGGCGACTGCGCTGTGGATCGGGGCGACCTCGGTGCGAAGTGCCTG
>NZ_JBLVOH010000250.1:0-5896 GCF_053543675.1 Microbacterium umsixpiens | reverse complement strand
GGCCGCGTTCGGTGAGCTGTACGGTCACGACCCGTTCGTCGGCCTCGCCTCGGACTCGGGTGACGAGTCCCGCCTGTTCCAGACGACGCACGAGGGGCGAGAGCGTGCCGGAGTCGAGTCGCATCACCGCCCCGAGCGAGCTGATGGTCTGCTCTCCTTCGAGCCACAGTGCGGCCAGCACGAGATACTGCGGATAGGTCAGCCCCCAGGGGGCGAGGAGTGTGCGGTACGCCTGCGTGGTCGCGCGTGATGCGGAGTACAGCGAGAAGCACACCATCTCGTCACTCATGGCCATGCCATGAGTATTGCACGCAAGTAAGTTGTGCACAACTTAAAGCGGATGGCCCGCCTTGGCGAAGGGCCACCCCTGCAGGGTGAGATGCGGTTCATGGTGAGTCCCCACCGCAGTACGCTCGGCCGGACGACCACACGGAGGCAGGAGGATGCAGTGACCAGACCGTCCTGGCTGTTCAGCACGCTGGCGGGTTACCAGACCAGATGGGTCGTCCGAGACGTGGTCGCCGGACTCTCGGCCGGCGCCGTGGTGATCCCGCAGGCGATGGCGTACGCGACGATCGCGAACCTTCCCGTCCAGGTGGGGCTGTACACGTGCATCGTGCCGATGGTGGTCTACGCCGCCCTCGGAGGCAGCCGGGCGATGAGCGTCTCGACGACCTCGACGATCGCGACGCTCACGGCGACGACCCTCGTCTCCGCCGGGGTCGCAGCCGGCGCGGAGGACGCGATCGGCTCCCTGATGATGCTCACGCTGCTGGTCGGAATCATCCTGCTTCTCGCCCGGGTCGGCCGACTCGGCTCCCTCGTCGAGAACATCAGCGGGGCCACGGTGCTCGGGCTCAAGATCGGCGTCGGTGCGACGGTGGCCGTCGGGCAGCTGCCGAAGCTGCTGGGGGAGACCGAGGACTTCTCCGGACACGGATTCTTCCGATCGCTGGCCGCAGTGGGGCAGGCCTTCGACAGCGCCAACGGGCCGACGATCGCGCTGTCGGTCGGATCGATCGTCGTGCTGCTCGTCCTCAAGCGCGTGGCCCCGAAAGTTCCGGGAACACTCATCGTCGTGGTCGGCGGCATCGTCCTCGTCTGGCTCGCCCGAATCGACGATCTCGGCGTCAGTCTGATCGCGGCGGTGCCGAGCGGT
Source organism: Microbacterium umsixpiens (assembly GCF_053543675.1). Taxonomy (NCBI): domain Bacteria; kingdom Bacillati; phylum Actinomycetota; class Actinomycetes; order Micrococcales; family Microbacteriaceae; genus Microbacterium; species Microbacterium umsixpiens. Next base: position 4,737 of record NZ_JBLVOH010000250.1, on the reverse strand, counting down.
CTGCCGGTCCCCGGGATACCCGACTTCGCCCAGGCGACGGCTCTCGTGCCCGGCGCGCTGGCGATCGCCGTCATGGCCTTCCTCGAGTCCGCGGCGGTGGCCCGGAGCCTCCGCGCGCCGAGTGAGCCTCAGATCGACAGCGATCAGGAACTCTTCGCGACCGGTGCGGCGAACACGGTCGGCTCGTTCTTCGGCACCATGCCCGCTGCAGGGGGATTCTCGCAGAGCGCGGTCAACCAGAGCGCTGGAGCGCGATCGCAACTCGCGACGGTCGTCACGGTCGTGCTCGCCGTGCTGGTCGCCCTGTTCCTTGGCCCGGTGCTCAGTTTGATGCCCGAGGCCACCCTCGCCGCCATGGTCTTCGTCGCCGTCGCGGGCCTGATCAACATCCCCGAGCTGGTGCGTTGGGCACGGATCAGCAGTGTGGATTTCTGGGTCGCCTTGTCGGTGGCGGTCATCGGTCTCACTGCCGGGCTGCTTCCCGCTGTCGCCGTGGGGGTCGTCACGACGCTGATCCTGGTGCTGCGCGAGATCAACCTGCCCAAGGTCCGCGTGGTCGGTCGGCGAGAGGGTGTGCTCGGCGTCAACCTCGATCGCGGTCTCTACACGGCGAACGCGATGGCCAACGAAAGGAAGCTCCTCGAGGTGGTCGACGGCGAGGACGAGCAGGTAGATGCGGTCGTGCTCGGGCTCGCGCAGCAGGAAGTCATGACGATCACCGTGCTGGAGGCGCTCGAGAACCTCGACCGCGAGCTTTCGCAGCGGGGCACGACGCTCCACCTGGCGGCGCTCCCTGCTCCGGCGGCGGAGGTCGCCGGGCGCACGCCGTGGTTCACCGCACTGCGTTCCGCCGGCCGCGTGCACGATTCCGTGTCCGAAGGGATCGAGACTGCGGTCGTCGCGCGTGCGCGCGCTGCGGGTGGCGGCGTTCACCCTGGTGAAGTCGACGACGCACGCTGACGGCTGATCGAGCGGTGCCTAGGCTGAGCCGTGAGGGCGAATGGCGGGAGACCGCCGTCGGCGAACAAGGGGGACGGGCATGCGAAGAGGCATTCGGATCGCGTCGGCGAGGCGGTCGGGGTGGATGACCAGGCCGGCCTGACCTGGCACTGGGCGCGATTCGGTCTCGGGATCGCTTTCGCCCTGCCCGCGATGGTCGTCACTCCCTTCAGCCCGACGCTCGGTCTCGCTCTCGCCGTCGGCGTTCTTCCCGCGGCGGCGTTCCGGCTGCCGCCTCGGCGACGCGGTCGCGCGGTCATCCTCCTCGTCGGAGGTCTCAGCGCGGTCGGGCTGCTCATGGGTTCGCTGCTCGCCACCGTGCCCGCCGTCGCCGTCGTCGCGGTCTTCGCAGCGGCCGTGCTCGCGTGCATCAATGCGGTGCGTGGCCGCCTGGCGCAGCTCGTGCTGATCCTCGTCCTGCCGATGATCGGCATCGGTCTGAGCTTCCCCTGGTCATCGGCAGCCGTCGGGCTCGCGGGAAGCATGGTGGCGGGATCGCTGTACGCATGGCTCGTCTCCCTGCTCTGGCCGGAGCGAGATGGCCCGCCGCCGCCCGCAGCCCCTGTGCCGCGAGGTCGGGCGATGCTGGTCTACGGGCTCCTTCTCGGTGCCGCAGCTGCGATTGCCGCCGCTGTGGGCTTCCTCCTCGATCTGCAGCACGTCGGCTGGGCGACGGCGGCGGTGCTGCTCGTGATGCGTCCCGTGCGCGGGCAGCTCATATCGCGCAGTATCGGCCGGGCGATCTCGGTGCTCGTCGGTGCTTTCGCCGCCGCCGCTTTCGCAGTCCTCGCGCCGGGGGATCTCGTCATCGGCCTCGTGGCCGGCGTCGTCGTCGGTGCCCTGTGTGCTACCCAGGGGAGCCGCTGGTATGTGGCCCCGGGCTTCACGACGTTCATCGCCCTGACCTTCATTCTGGTGAACTCCACGGAGCAGCCCGGAGCACGCTTCCTCGAGCGGGCACTGGAGACGCTTCTCGGCGTCGGGCTGGCGCTCTTCTTCGGGGCAGCCGTGCCGTCTCTCCTCTCGGTGCTCGCTCTTCGACGGAGGTCGACCTCGGTCTAGACCTTCGTCCTCACGGAAGCGCTCGAGCCCTTATCTGCGCGGTGTCATACTGCGGATATCTGCTGGCCTGGCGTCGAACGATGGACCGGGGGGTTCCCATGACGGAGAGCATCGGCGACGACGGTGCCCCGAGGACGTTCGTCCCCGAGGCGGGCGAGGATGACGTCGCGCGTCCACGACTGCTCGACCGGCTCACGGCCGCGATGGACGAGCCCTGGACCTTGACGCTCGTCACCGCCCCGGCCGGAGCCGGCAAGACCAGGCTCCTCGCCCGCTGGGCCCAGATGATCGACGCGGAACCGGACACCGCGGTGGTGTGGGTCTCGTTCCAGCGCGGTGACGTCGATCTCTCGCTTCTCCGATCGGCGCTCGAACGGATCGACGATGCGCGGCTCCAGGAGAGCCTGGCGAAGGTTCCCCGAGCGGTATCGAGCGACACGGGTCGGTCCCTCGCGCGCGTGCTGCGGGCGACCCCCCGCCGCATCGTGCTCGTCTTCGACGACGTCCACCTGATCCGCACACCGGAGCTGGCCGACATGCTGTCGGGGTTCGTCCAGGCTGTCCCCGGCAACGCGCACGTCGTGCTCTCCGGGCGCGGCACGCGGCTGATCCGCGTGGCGCGGCGTCGTATCGCCGGAATCGCGCTCGAGCTCGACAACGCCGATCTGGCCTTCACCCCCGCCGAGGTGAGGTCCTTCTTCCGGGCCAACGGGATCACGGTCTCGCAGGGGGAGATCACGACGATTCTCCAGCGGACCGAGGGCTGGGCCGCGGGACTCCGCCTCATGGTGCTCGCCGGGCTGCAGCACGCCGACATCACCGACAGACCTCTCCGCGGGGATGCGCCTGCGCTGGTCGACTACTTCCTCGAGGAGGTCTTCGCCGACCTGGATGACGAGCTTCGCGAGTTCCTCCTCATCACGTCCGTCCCGGAGGCGTTCTCGCTCGATCTCGCGTACCGGCTGTCTCCCGGTGCTCCCGCCGCCGCCCTCGTCGAGAGGCTCATCCAGCTCAGCGTGCTGATGGGCAAGCACGGTAGCGATCCCGTCTGGTACCACTATCACCCGCTTCTGCGGGAGTTCCTCGCCGCACGCCTGCGGGATCGGGGGCGGGCCGTCATCGAGCACCTCGAGAAGGACACCGCCGAATGGTTCGCCGAGCAGCAGGAGCACCTCCCGGCGCTGCGACACGCCACGCAGAGCGCGGATCCGGCGTGCATCTCCGTGGTGCTGCGCCGGTGCGGGATGCAGCTGATCCTGACGGGCCACGCGTGCGAAGTGAGCGAGGCGATCCGGACGATGCCTGCACCGCTGCGGTCGGACGCCGCGGTACAGATGCTGGTCGCTGCCGCGGAGCTCGCGCGCGGCGATGCCTCGGCGGCGGCAGCCGTCCTCGCGACGGTACGCGACCAGGACGCGTCGCCGGCGACCCGTCAGTGGCTGACGGGACTCGATCTGCACACGGCCGTGCGCCGCGGAGGGATCACGGAAGCCCTCGCGCGGCTCGGACGTGCGTTCGACACCGTCACGGGAGAGACCCAGCTCGACACCTACGCGTTCCTGCAGGCGGCAATGGGCGAGTTGTATGTCGGTCACCTGGACCGCGCCGAGCGCTATGCGCGCTCCGCTGCCGATCAGGCGCGAGCGGTCGGCGCGATCACGGCGGAGCTCCAGGCATCCGCCGTCCTGAACACCAGCGCCCTCTTCCGGGGCAGGATGCGCGACGTTCTCGCCTCGGGGGCGCGACTGGACGCCCGATGGCGCGAACTCGGGATGCCGGACGATCCCTTCTACGAGGTGACCAGGGTCTGGCGGTACTGGGTCCCATACGAGCGTCTGCAGGTGGTCGACGCCGAGCAGACCTTCCATGCGGCGGAGGCGATCATCCACTCGGGCTCCGAGCCGGCGATCTCGAGGGGTCTGCAGGGGCTGATGGCGCTGTTGAGCGCCGAAGCCGCCCCCGAACCGCATGCGGCGGCCGCCATGCTGCTCGAAACCCTCCTCCCTCGGGATGACATGCCGCTCCCTCCCCACTGGTATGCGATGCTGGGCGCCTTCGCCGTGCACGCCTTCGACCGGCTGGGAGAGCCGAACCTGCGGGACCAGTTCATCGCCGAGACCGAGCGCGCACTCGGCACGAGTGGTGAGGTGGTGATCCTCCGCGCGATCGCGGCTCTGCACGACCATCGGCACGCGGTCGCGCGCGAGACGCTCGCCCCCGTCCTCGACGGTTCGATGACGTGCGCGCTGCCGGCCTCGATGGTGGACGCCTGGCTGGTCGCTGCCGCGCTCGACGTGCACACCGGTGACTCCGAGCGGGCCCAGGCCTCGCTCTCCCTGGCGCTCTCGCTGGCCGAGCCGGAGGAGCACGTCCGCCGTATCGCCGCGGCCGATCCCGCCGTGCTGCGTCTACTGGGCGCGCGCGCGACCGCCGGTACCCGGACACGCTTCGCCGATACCGTCCGTGAGCGTCTCATCTCCGCGGGGTTGCTCGTGGACACGGAACTCACGCATCGAGAACGCATCGTGCTGCTGGCGCTGAGCCGTAACGCGACGCTGCGTCAGATCGCGCAAGAGGAGTTCATCTCCCCGAACACCGTCAAGACCCACGTGCGCAACATCTACCGCAAGCTCGGCGTCTCGGATCGGGACAGCGTGACGGCGGCCGCGCACGCCC
>NZ_JBLVOH010000249.1:0-4565 GCF_053543675.1 Microbacterium umsixpiens | reverse complement strand
CGGGTCGTCGTGACGGTGCCGCTGGGCGTGCTCCAGAAGCACAGCATCGAGTTCGAGCCGGCGCTCCCGTTCTCGCAGCGGGGTGCGATCGCCGCTCTCGGCATGGGCGCGATCGAGACGGTCTGGCTGCGGTGGGACGAGCCGTTCTGGCAGAACGAGGAGTCGATCTGGCACGCCGTGGGAGCCGATGTGCTGATCCCGACCTGGATCAACCTGCAGCCGACGACCGGAGAAAATGTGCTCGTGGGCCTCGTCGGCGGCACCGCTGCCGCGGACTTCGCGGCGCTCGACGAGAAGGCGGCCCTCGAAGCGGCCCTCGCCTCGCTCACGCTCTGGGTCTGACCGCGCTCCCCGTCGGAGCCGCTTCCACCGACGCCGTTCCGTCCGGCACCACGAAGTCCGACGCGTCTAGCTCCGCGCGGTCGCCGTCTCCCGCGCGGATTCCTCCGGCACCTGCTCGCCCTCGACCGCGGGCGGCCGGTCCGGAGCATCGGCCTCGTCGTCGGCATCCGTCCGCAGTCGTCTCGGCAGCGGCATGCGGCTGATGAGCACGAGCACGGTCGAGACCACGGCGAAACTGCCGAGCGCGATCGCCGCCGACGCGAGGAACTCGATCGGCCCGCTCACCTGCCGCGGGTCGAGGAAGTAGTAGGGGTACCAGCCGATCATCGGCCCACGGATCATCGTCGCGACCCCCCAGAGCACCGGGTAGGCGAGGGACACCGGGACCACCCGCCACGGCACCGATCGGTGGCCGGGCGCCAGGGCCCATGCCGCCACCGTCAGCGCCGGCAGCCAGAAGTGCAACACCTGATCCGACCACGGCACATCGATGCGGATACCGCGGATGCCGGCCTGCCAGACGAGGATCGCGAACACCAGTCCGGCGGTGATCGTCCAGGTCAGCACGAGTGCCAGTGCCACCGTGAGCCACCGCGGATCCCGCGCCGCGCGCAGAGCGATCACCCCCGCGATCGTGAGCAGCACGACGAACGCGATGTTGGACTGGTTGGTCAAGTAAGCGAAGAAGTTCTGGCTCGCGATCGTGTGCGACGCGAGCCCCCAGCTCAGCCGGTGGATGAGCGCCACGAGGCAGACGGCGGCAGCGCCGAGGCGGAGCAGGCCGAAGGCGGTACGCGCCTTCACCGCTGCGTCACCCGCCTTTTCCTCATCCGCCGAGTCTACGGATCGGACCTCCGAGGTTCCGTCGCGCCGCAGAGGGCGCCCGTCCCGACGGGTGTGGATCCGTGCTGATGATCCTGTGTCGGCGTGTCAGCGTCGGGGTTCGCGGGTCGACCACAGCGCCAGTGCGACGAGCACGGGCTGGAAGAACAGCCGGACGAAACGCTTCATGTCCGTGTCGAGGCCGAAGCCGTCACGGTGGTGCATCCACTGCGCCACGTTGCCGGGGAACACGGCGACGAAGAACAGTGCGGCGATCGTGCCGACCGTGCGCCGACGGCGTCGTGCCAGCAGCAGGGCAGAGCCGAGCGCGACCTCGGCCACGCCCGAGGCGAGCACGGTCGTATCGGGGTCGAGCGGTAGCGACTCGGGAACCTGGGCCTGGAACTCCTCACGAGCCACCGTGAGGTGGGAGACGCCCGCGAAGACGAGGGAGGCGCCGAGGAAGATGCGGCCGATGGTGCGGGCAGGAGTCGACATGGGGCGAGTTTACGCCTCGGCAGCCACGCTCAGATCAGGCGGCGGAGGGCTTCTTCGAGCGAGACGCCCTGTGCTTCGGCGCGGTCGCGCAGGCGGGCGTGCTCGTCGGAGGAGAGGGGGATCCGCAGCTCGATCGGGTCGTCGTCGGGGGAGTCCAGGCCGTCGAGCAGATCGGATGCTTCGGCCCAGAGCGGCTCCGCGAGCGAGGCGGCCGCGGCGGGAGAGGGGGCGGATGCTGCCGCTGCCGCGGTCGAGCGGGCGCGGTCCTCGGTCGTGACCGCACTCGCGCCCGCGGAACTCGTCCCGGCAGCCGCGGAACCGGCCGATGCGGCCGATGCGGACGGTGCGGATGCGGCGACGGACGCGGATCCGGATACGGCAGCGCCGGCATCCGTTCCCCTCGTAAAGCCCGGTCCTCGTCGCGGTTCCTGCTTCGCCTGGTACGCCTTGGCGGCGGCGTTCGCGCGTTCGTCGGCCGCTTCGTTGAGCGGGTGTCCGGCGTGCCCCTTGACCCACGAGAACTCGACGTCACGGCCACGGATCGCCTCGTCGATGCCCTCGAGCAGGTCGCGGTTGAGCACGGGTCCGCCGTCGGACTTGCGCCAGCCCTTGCGCTTCCAGCCCGGCATCCACTTGGTCACGGAGTCGATCACGTAGCGGCTGTCGCACTCGATCAGCAGCTTCTCGTCGGTGCCGGCGGTCGCGAGCAGCAGTTCGAGGACCGCGCGCAGCTCGCCCTGGTTGTTGGTGCCGTGCGGGGAACCGCCGGCAGCCCAGTTCGCGTCGTCGATGTACCAGGCCCAGCCGTTGGGGCCGGGGTTGCCCAGGGCGGAGCCGTCTGCGGCGGCGGTGATCGTCATCCCTCAACCGTAGCCGCGCGGCCCGTCGTCGATTCGCACCGGGGTCGCAGTGAATCGATGGTTGCCCTGCGTCGCGGTGGCGCAACTGCGACGTGGTGCAGGTCAGTCCTCTTCAGCCTCGGGCTCGCCGTTCTCGGCCGCGACGGCCTCGGGGGCGGGAGGTGCGACCGGGAACAGGACCGAGCTCAGGTCGCCGCTGGTCTCCGCGCCGAGTCCGATCGAGAGCGGGTCGACGACGGGCGCTGTGTCGAGCACGTCCGCCTCCGTGCGCTCGAGCGGCTCAGAGGGCAGCACCCACTGGTTCTCTTGTTCTTCCGGCTTCTGCTGGAACAGTCCCATGGTCTCCATTGTGAACCTGCCCGGCGGCGACGGGGCCGGATTCACACCGGATTGATCGGGAGCCGGAGCGGATGCGGGTTCAGCGCCTGGCGGCCGTGCGCACCGCTTCGACGAGGGTGCGCCAGGGGCCGTCGAGAGCGGAGTCGGGCACGTCGCGTTCCCGGCGCTCGGAGGGTGTGCGGGCCCGGATGCTCCAGACGTACCGGTCGGCGCCGGTGCCGGCATCCGTCTCCTCGTCCCACGGGCAGCCGTCGATGAGGTCGATCCACTCCCCGGCTTCGTCGGGCTCGGCTTCCACCCGCCACTGACGACGGATGCCCGCGATGCCGCCGGTGCGCACCACCGCGATCACGACGTGCGTGTCAGTCGGTGGAGGGGACTCGCTCATCCTCATAGACTCCCACGGCACTCCAGGCGCGTCGAGCCGCTTCGGCCGTGGCATCGTCGAGCGCGGTGGCGGCGGCGACCGTGGCGTCGGCGAACTCCGTGAAGGTCGCCGTGCTCGACAGGCCTCCGGTGAGAGCCCGGTACCAGACGGTGCCCGCCCGCTCCCAGGCGTTGCCGCCGAGGTCGGTCGCGAACAGGGCGAAGGCGCGGTTGGGGATGCCGGAGTTGATGTGCACCCCGCCGTTGTCTTCGGTCGTGCGCACGAAGCCGCTCATGTGGTCGGGCTGCGGGTCTTTGCCGAGCTCGTCGTCGTCGTAGGCGGTGCCGGGTGCGATCATCGAGCGCAGCGCCGCACCCTCGACGGCGTCGGTGAAGATCTCGGCGCCGATGAGCCAGGTCGCCTGGTCGGCGGTCTGGCCGAGGGCGTACTGCTCGGTCAGGGCTCCGAACACGTCGGCGATGGACTCGTTCAGCGCCCCGGGCTGCCCGTGGTATTCGAGGTTCGCGGTGTGCTGCACGACGCCGTGCGCGAGCTCGTGTCCGATGACGGTGAGCGAACCGGTGAACCCCTGGAACACCTCACCGTCGCCGTCGCCGAACACCATGCGCTCGCCGTCCCAGAACGCGTTGTCATAGTCGACGCCGTAGTGCACGGTCGCGTCCAGCGGGGCGCCGGCGTCGTCGAGGGAGTTGCGCTGGAACGCGGCCAGCAGCATCTCGAATGTGGCGCCGAGCCCGTCGAAGGCCTCGTTCACCGCGGTGTCTTCCACCGGGCCGTCGTCTTCGCCACGCACCACCGCGCCGGGAAGCTGCTGCGTGTTGCCGGCGTCGCTGATCGTGCGGTTCGGAGCATCCGAAAGCTGGGCGACGAGGTCGCCGTTCTCGTCGATCGACAGGTCGATGCGCGCGCGGAACGGCGGGCGGCCCGCCGTGAGCGTCTGCCGCGCGGCGGCTGCGGCCTTGGGGAAACGCCCCGACTCGGCCAGGCGCGCGAGCAGGTAGGAGGGGACCACTCCATGACTTTCTCCGGATGCTGTGCTGCTCATGCTGCGACCCTACGCCGCGGTGCCGACGTTCGGGCTGACCGGCCGTGGGCATGACGTGAAATGAAGGAGATCGCGCGCTTCGAAGGCGCCTTCCGCCTCACAGCTCCTTCGTGTTGCGACTTCTCCTTCATTCCGTGCGCCTCGGCCTCGCGGCGGCGGACTGAGATGCCACCCGACTTGATAACGAGAATCGTTCTCAATAGTGTGAGAGCGTCATGAACCCACCTCCCCGCCGAACCGCATCCGTCGCCGCCACGCTCACGCTGTCGCT
>NZ_JBLVOH010000248.1:0-3852 GCF_053543675.1 Microbacterium umsixpiens | reverse complement strand
GCTCGCCGGTCGTAGTCCGCACTCGTCGCCTTCGCGTAGCCGTCGGTGGAGGCGGCGACCGCGACGTCGACCGGAAGATACGTGCCGCCGATCGACGTGACCTGGTCGGCGACCTCGGGGCGCGGATCGGTGGCACGGACGATCGCGCCGAGACTCGACGCGGCACCGATGGCCGCGAGTCCGGCGACGCCGGCTCCCGCCACCAGCACCTTCGCCGGCGGCACCTTGCCCGCGGCGGTCACCTGTCCCGTGAAGAAGCGCCCGAACTCGTGGGCGGCCTCGACGACGGCCCGATACCCGGCGATGTTCGCCATCGAGCTGAGCACGTCCATCGACTGCGCGCGCGAGATGCGGGGTACGGCGTCGAGCGCGACGGCCGTGATCCCGCGCTGGGCGAGAGACTCGACCAGGTCGGGGCGGAGGGCGGGTGACAGCAGCGCGATGAGGGTCGCGCCGTCGGAGAGGAGGGCGATCTCGTCGGGGCCGGGTGCTGTGATGGCGAGCACGATCTCGCTGCCCCACGCCTCGGCGCGCTCGACGAGTGCGGCCCCCGCCGCCTCATACTCCGCGTCGGGGTATGAGGCTGCAGCGCCCGCTCCGCGTTCCACTCTGACCGTGTGGCCCAGCTTCCTCAGCGACGCGATCGTCGCCGGGGTGGCCGAGACCCGTGCTTCGCCCGCAGGCTCCCGCACGATGCCGATGACTGCCACTGCATCCTCCTCCGCCCGTCGCCGTCGACGGGGCCGCTCCGGGGCGTCTCTGCCCCTGACTTTCGCTCAGAGTACTGAGCACGGCTCCGGGAACGCCCCTTCTTCGCCCGCATGACGCGGAAAGAAGTCTCGTTCTTGCGGAAAGCAGAGGAGCGATCAGCCGCGCGCGCGGTCCTAAGCTGTTGCCGTGACCACGACGCCGCCGGAGAGCCCCGCCCAGGGGCAGGATCCGGCCGTCACCGCGGCGAACGCGAGCGCGAGGGCGAAGGTCCTCGGCTGGGCGCGACGCAGCATCGACCTGATCCCGACGTCCTGGCTCATCACCGGCGCCGGAGCCGTGCTGCTCGCGACCACCGCCGTCTTCGGCGGACTCGAGGCCGCGGCCGTCGATCCCACGCCGGTCGTCGAGGTCGGCGAGACCTTCGCGGGCTCCGATCTCGAGATGACCGTGCTCGGGGTCGAGCTGCGCGACGAGCTGAGCGCGGAGAGCGGCCGAACCCTGGTCTTCCCGGACGAGGAGAAGGGCGAGCGAGTGCTGGTCGTCACGGTCGACGTCGTCAACACGTTCGACAAACCGCGACCGTCGACGGCGAACCCCCCGCAATCCCCGGTGCTCGACGGCATCCGCATCGAGGGTCTCGATGAGAAGGGCGACGTCTTCCGTGCCGACGACGGCGAGCGCGCGCCCCGGTTGCAGCCTGACGTCCCCGCCCGCATGCTGCTCACCTGGATCGTCGGGCCGGACGACTTCCACGACGGCGACGAGATCACTCTCACCCTCCCCGAGTCGGACCACTACGTCGGTCAGAGCGTGATGCGCGGCGACTACTGGGTGGACGTCCGCGTCGGAGCGACCCTGACGGCGACCATCGACGAGGTGCCGCTCCCGTGAAGAAGCACATCCTGATCTGGGTCGCCACCGTGGCGTTGCTCGTCTGCGCCTGGGGCGTCTCGAAGGCGACGCTCCCCGACGACGCCCCGAATGCCGCGTTCGCCTCGGTCGCACAGATCGGCGAAGAGGCCTCGACGCGCAACCTCGTCGTGACCGTGACCGACGTGCACCTCGCGGATCGGGTCACGGATGCGGAGGGCTGGTCGGCCGACGGCACCTGGCTCGTCGTCGATCTCGAGGCCGCCACCGGCGTGACGCAGGATCAGAGCGGCTCACGGCTCGCGGAACTCACGATCGGCGACCGTACGTTCAGCGCGACGGATCGCGGCACCAGCTTCGTCGATCAGCGGCTGGTCACCGGCGTCCCGCGCTCCGGGAGCCTCGCGTTCGAGCTCCCGGACGACGTGACCGGCGACCGCGCGACGCTCCGCCTGGGCATGCCGGGGTCCGGCCTCGGAGAGGTGGTGCGCGACACCGTGATCGAGCTGTCGATCGACCTCGCCGCGCTGCCCGTCGAGGCCGAGGTGCTCCTGGACGAGAACGGCTGGGCCCGATGACCATCCCCCTCCCTCCGGTACCGCCCGCGCCTCGGGAAGACGCGGAGGCCGCCGCCGCCCCGGCGAAGCCGCCCTCCTGGTGGCGCCGCAACACTCTGGCTCTGGTCGCACTCGTCGTGCTGCTGCCGGCGACCGCCATCGCGGTCGGGTGGCAGGAGTGGTACCAGTTCTTCGGATTCGGGGCCCGTGCGGTCACACCCGTGGTGGTCGTCGAGGACGAGACGACTGATCTCGCCGGCGCGACCTGGGGGCCGGTGCGCGGTGGGGAGATCGAAGACCTCTCGGGTCTCGACGTCCCTCCGAACACGCGCCTGATCGCCGTCGGGGTGCCAGTGGATCCTGATGCCGAGGGGATGGGGTGCGAGACGCCGACCCTCGTGGAGCAGTCCACGGGGCGCGAGTGGGGTCCCGTCCGCGCGGAGATCGGGCTGGACTGGAGCGCGGACGAACCGGAGACCTGCCTCAGCGAGCAGGCCGGCGCCTACGAACTGATCGTGCCGTTCGTGGTGCCGGAAGATGTCGAGGGCCCCTTCTGGGTCGACGTGCGCCCCTACGACGCCGGCGGGTCCTTCGTGAGGTTCGATTTCGAGCCCTGACCCTCGACGCTGTCCCTGGCGGGCGCGGTGACCATCGCGGCGGCGACGGCATCCACCGATGACGGCAGGAGTCCGGCGGCATCGGCGACGGCACGCATCTCTCCCTCCGCCTCCGAGACACCCACCGTGTCGGTGCGGTCCTGCTGCCGCTTGCGCAGCCGCGCGAGGGTGGCGTCGTACGCCCCGCTGATGACCGCGATGCGCACCGGCTCCATGAGCAGCAGCGGCACGAGCGACACGAGCGGCGCGGCGATCGCCCAGAACACGTACTCCTGCGGGCCGACCAGGCGGGTGATCCCGAAGCCGAGGTATGACTCGAGCGCCTTCACGATGACGTAGAGCAGCGCGTAGGAGCCGACGAGGAGTGGTCCTGCGCGCCACATGAGCAGCAGCGCTCGCCCGATCGGGCGGAAGCGGGCGCCGAGCTCTTCGCCGAGATCCTTGAGCCGGCGCACGAGCGGGTTCGGGATGACGGCCGCGTGTTCGCGCACGCGGGCGATCAGCTCGCTCTCCACACGCAGCTTCTCGGCGACGATCGCCTGTCCGAACACCACGCCGGCGATGGTCAGCCACGCGAGCGGAGCGAGGAGCACCGGGCCCGCCTCGGAGAGCAGCCAGCCGATCCCCTCCCAGAGCCAGCGCAGCGGGGCGACGGCATCCAGGATCTGCTCCCTCACCGTCTCGAGGAAGGCCATGGCCGCGCGGCTGTCGACCCACGCCTTGATCGTGTCGAAGATGTCGCCGAGGACCATCACCGAGAAGAAGACCCAGACGATCTCGAAGTAGACCGCGACCGGCGACAGCCACTTCGCGAGCTTCGCCGACCACTTCGACCACGCCCAGCGGCCGGCGAACGCGAGCACGATGATCGAGATGGTCCACACGTTGATCGGCAGGTTCAGCACGGTGTCGACCGAGCTCACCGGACCTTCGCCGTTGGCGGCCGCCGTCCAGATGACGCCGTTGCGCACCTCGAGAGCGCGCAGCGAGTATGCCCGCACGTCTTCGCCCAGCAGCCCCTGCGCCCAGTAGACCGCGAAGAAGGGGAGGATGCCGGCCAGCAGCGCCGAGAGGAAGGTGCGGCGGCGGTCCGCCGC
>NZ_JBLVOH010000247.1:0-5772 GCF_053543675.1 Microbacterium umsixpiens | reverse complement strand
CCGTCGGCTAGACCCCGACGACCCGCGGGTCGACAGGCGCGGGCGGAGCAGAGCGAGGTGCAGGGGGCGGCGGCGGAGCGAGCTGACGCTGGGGCACGCCGTGCGCCTCACGGTGCAGGCGCTCCATGCGGCTGTCGAGCTCGGAGGCGGCATCCGCGGCGTCGGACAGGCTGTCGACGAGGTGCGAGGGCACCTGGTTCGAGAACTTGTAGTAGATCTTGTGCTCGAGGCTGGCCCAGAAGTCCATCGCGATCGTGCGGAACTGCACCTCGACCGGAACCGACAGCGCGCCGGTCGACAGGAACACGGGCACCTCGATGATCGCGTGCAGGCTCTTGTAGCCGTTGGCCTTCGGGTGCGCGATGTAGTCCTTGACGGTGCGCACCGTGACGTCGTCCTGCGCGGTGAGCAGGTCGAACAGGCGGTAGACGTCGGCGACGAAGCTGCAGGTCACGCGCACGCCGGCGATGTCGGTGATCTCGGCGCGGATGCGGTCGAAGTCGGGCTCGTCGATTCCCTTGCGGGCGATCTTCTCGACGATGCTGTCCGGCGACTTCAGCCGGCTCTTCACATGCTCGATCGGGTTGTACGCGTGGTCGTGCGTGAACTCGTCGCGGAGGATCGAGATCTTCGTCTCGACCTCGCGCATCCCGAACTCGTACTCGCGCAGGAACCGCTGCAGCTCGTCACGCAGCACGCGGGCCTGGTTGATCGTGTCCTCGGTGACGTGAACGGTCGACATGGCATCGACGTTACGCGTTCGTGATCGGAAACCGCTGTGGATGCGCGATGTCCTCACGACTCACATGCGGCGGGCTCCGGGGCGCGGGGCTGCGACGTCCGCCCGCGCGTCGACGAGGTGCTGGCCGGAGAGGACACCGGGCAGGCCGCGCCCGGAGCGGGTCGTGAACAACAGGACGACCGCGACGAGGAACAGCGCGGCCGCCGCGAACCCGAAGATCCCGCCGGGCAGCTGAAGAGCGCTGATCCCTCCGATGCCGCCCGCCCAGCGCAGGAGGCGCGCGAACGGTGCCGGCAGACGCGATCCCGTGTAGCGGAGCTGCACGGCGATGTCACCGATCGAACGCCCGCCGATCAGGATCAGCACCAGGAACAGTGCGGACGGGACGATCGTGGCCGCCGCGGACGAGAGAGTGCCGTCGAGCACCGCGGCGCGGTCCTTCACGACGAACTCCAGCCACACCTGCACGGTCACGCCGGCGCCCATGCTCAGGAAGCCGTAGGCGAGGAAGTCGCACAGCATGACGAGGGCGCGGCGACCGCGGGTCACAGGTCGCGGAAGGGCGGCGTCGGGGCGCGCCGCCGCGCCGCGCAGCGACCGCGGGACGACCAGCGCCACGGTGCAGCCGACGACGGCGCCGAGGGTGTTCGTCATCAGATCACCCACGTCGAAGAAGCGATACGCGCAGGGATAGACACCCCACACGCCGGTCAACTGCGTCGTCTCGATCAGCAGCGACAGTCCGAATCCGGCGGCGAGCGCTACCAGGATGCCGCGACCGGCGAGGACCCGCACGAAGAAGCCGAGCGGGAGGAACAGCAGCACGTTGAACACCAACTGCAGCAGGGCCGGCTGCCGCAGCGGGTTGCCCGGCGCCGCGAACGCCTTCTGCACGTCGCGCACGACCGACATCGGATCGGTGATCGCCCCGACGCAGCGGATCGTGTCCGGGTCGGGCAGCGGAAGCAGGGTGTACGTCCAGATCGCCCAGAAGTAGATGAGGGCCGACAGCCAGAGCAGCGTGCGCCCGAGGCCGAGCCGCCCGCGCCGACGGTAGCTGATCGCCACGAACGGCACGAACAGGAGGATGCCGAAAGCCACTCCGATCGCGATGGCGATGAACCCGAGCAGCACCTGATCTTCCACAGCGTGCCAGTGTAGCCGCGGCCGTAAGGATTCCGTGAGGGACCCGTATCCGACCGTAGGGATTCCGTGAGGATCGCGTGAGGATGCCGTCAGCAGGCGTAGTGTCGCCGGACGTGTCAAACGAAAACAGGGAGAGCGCGGACGCGCCGCCGCGCGCGAAGCGCATCATCATCGGGGAACCGCTGACGAGCCAGCAGGTCGACGACCAGCTGCTCCCCAAGCGCATGGCACTGCCGATCTTCGCGTCGGACGCGCTGAGCTCCGTGGCCTACGCGCCACAGGAACTCGTGATGATCCTGCTGATCGGCGGGCTCACCTTCCTCTCCTTCACGCCGCTCGTCGCGATCTCGGTCGTGGTGCTGCTGATCGTGGTCGTGCTCAGCTACCGGCAGCTCATCAAGGCCTACCCCTCGGGCGGTGGCGACTACGAGGTCGCGTCGAAGAATCTGGGCGAGATCCCCGGCGTGATCGTCGCCGCGGCGCTCCTGGTCGACTACGTGCTGACCGTGGCCGTGTCGGTCGCGTCCGGTGTCGACAACATCATCTCGGCGGTGCCCGGCCTCGACCCGTTCCGGGTGGAACTCGCGGTCGGCTTCGTGATCCTGATCATCCTCGTGAACCTGCGCGGGGTCCGCGAAGCGTCTCTCGTCTTCGCGATCCCGACGTACGTCTTCATCGCGTCGGTCGGCATCATGATCGTCACCGGCCTGATCCGCACGTTCCTGGGCGACGCCCCCGTGGCCTCGAGTGCGGACTTCTCCGTGCAGGCCGAGAGTCTCAGCCAGGCCGCGGTGATCCTGCTGATCCTGCGCGCGTTCTCGAGCGGTTGCTCCGCCCTCACCGGCGTCGAGGCCGTGTCGAACGGGGTTCCCGCGTTCCGGGCGCCCAAGGTGCGCAACGCCCAGTCGACGCTCGTGTTGATGGGGTCGATCGCGGCCTGCCTGTTCGCCGGGCTCACCGCGCTCGCCCTCATCACCGGCGTGCACTACGCCGAGAACCCGTGCGACCTGATCGGCTTCGACTGCACGAACCCGCAGCCGAGCCTGATGGCGCAGATCGCCTCGGCCACGTTCGGCGGTGGCAGCATCGCCTTCTTCATCGTGCAGGCCGCGACCGCATGTGTGCTGCTGCTCGCCGCGAACACCGCCTTCAACGGGTTCCCGCTGCTGGGCGCCGTGCTCGCCCGCGACGGCTACGCCCCGAAGTCGCTCAACACCCGCGGCGACCGCCTGGTGTTCTCGAACGGCATGATTCTGCTCGGCATCGCGGCGATCGCGGTGCTCGTGGTGTTCCAGGCGAAGCTGACCACCCTGATCCAGCTGTACATCATCGGCGTATTCGTGTCGTTCTCGCTCGGGCAGATCGGCATGGTCCGGCACTGGCGACGATTGCTGCGCGGACCGGTCGAAAGCAAGGCAGGATCCGGCATCGACGGAGCATCCGCCTCCGATCGTCGTTCGGCGAAGATCGGGCTCATCATCAACTCGGCCGGCGCAGTGATGACCGTGCTCGTGCTCCTCATCGTGACGATCACCAAGTTCACGCACGGCGCCTACCTGGTGTTCTTCGCGATTCCGATCCTCGCCTTCCTCATGCTGGGCGTGAAGCGGTACTACCGCGACGTCGAACACGAGATCGCGATCGACGACACCACCAAGTTCGGCGCGACCGGCGACCTCGCGATCGTGCTCGTGAACCGACTGCAGAAGCCCGTCGTGAAGGCCATCGACTATGCGATCGCGGCCAAGCACGGCAAGACACTCGCGGTGCACGTGGCCGTCGCCTCCGACGACGCCGCCACGCTGCAGCAGGAGTGGGCCGACCACCTCGTGCCCATCCCGCTCGTGATCGTCGAGTCGCCGTACCGCTCGTTCGCGCAGCCGGTCACCCAGTTCATCAAGCAGTACCGCGAGAAGCACGGCTCGTCCGTCGTGACCGTCTACCTGCCGCAGTACATCGTGGGGCACTGGTGGGAGTCGTTCCTGCACAACCGTCGCGCCCGCCGGCTCGCGAACCAGCTGATGCTCGTGCACGGGGTGTCGATCACCCTCGTGCCCTGGCTGCTCGACTCGTCGGAGCTCATCTACGGCCGCCGTTCCCGTCCGCTGCCGGGCCAGGAGCGCGCCGGGCGGCCCGTGGTCGTGAACGGCCGCCGCGCACACCGGCCCGCTGGTCCGCCGCAGGAGTAGGCGCCGCGGCTCTCCTCACACCCCTTCGAGCACCGAACCGAGGATGCCGGCGGCCTCGGCGAAGCGCGCGGGGTCGGCGTTCGCGTAGTTGAGCCGCACGTACGAGCCCGAGGGCTCCGCCGGGAACCACTCGGACCCGGGGGCGATGATCACACCGCGCACCTCGCAGTCGCGGACGACCTGCACGACATCCGTCCCCTCTGGGAGCCGCACCCACAGGTTCAGGCCGCCTGCCGGGATGCCCTCGACCTGCGCCGACGGGGCGTGCTCGGCCAGGCTCGAGACCAGCAGGTCGCGGCGCGCGCGCAGGTGCTCGCGGAACCCGCGCAGGTGCGTGCGCCAGGCGGGCTGCGTGACCACGTCGAGCGCGGCGGCCTGCAGCAGCCCGCTCACGTACATGGACTCCGCCGCGCGGTCGGCCAGGATCCGCTCTCGCGCAGGTCCCCGGGCGATCACGGCCGCGACGCGCAGGGCGGGTGAGGCGCTCTTGGTGAGGGAGCGCAGGTACACGACATGACCGTCATCGTCGGAGGCGGCGACCGGCCGCGGCTCGGCATCGATCCCCAGGTCGTGCGCCCAGTCGTCCTCGATCAGGAAGGCCCCATGCCGGCGAACGGTCTCGAGCACGGCATCCCCCGTCGCGGTCGGCCACTGCGCGCCGGTCGGGTTGGCGAACGTCGGCTGCGCGTAGAACGCTCGGGCCCCCGTCTGCGCGAACGCCCGTTCCACGTCATCCGGATCGGGGCCCTGGGGGCCGGAGGGGATCGGCACCAGCACGACACCCGCCTGCGCGGCGGCGAGCAGCGCGCCCCAGTAGGTGGGCGACTCGACGAGCAGCGGCTGCCCAGGGCCCACGACCGCACGGAAGATCGAGCTCAGCCCGCTCTGACTGCCTGAGATGACGAGAGCATCGCGCGCCGATGCGGGTGTGACGCCGGCGGGTGCGGTGGCGGCGAGCTCTCCGGCGAACCAGGCCTGCAGCTCCGGCAGCCCCGCGGCGGGCGAGCGGGTCAGCGCCGCATCGGTGCGTGCGGCACGCACGAGCGCCTGCCGTACGAGCCGCTCCGGCAGCAGCTCGACCGCGGGGTAGCCGGAGTGGAGCCCGATCGCCTCCGGGGACACTGTGCGCTGCGTGGACGACAGGCCCGCGAGTCCGGCGGGCGCGGTGCCGAGCGCTGCGGTCTGCCAGCCGTAGTCGGCTGAGCGGGCGGGGCGGATCGCGCGGACGAACGTGCCGGCGCCCGGACGCGACTCCACCAGCCCGAGCCGGACGAGCTGCTGCATCGCCTTCTGCACGGTCACCGGGCTCGCCCCGTATTCGGCCATCAGTGCTCGGTTCGACGGCACTCGCGCGCCCGGCGAGGCGGAGGAGATCCATGCACGGACACCGGCGACGATCCGGTCACTGCTATCCTGACTCATGAAAGTAGAGAGTAGCGTTATCGCTCAGCGATCGACAGTGCTATCGACGCACGCCGGCCTCTGGTGGGGGCTTCTCGGCGTCACGGCCTTCTCGTTCACCCTCCCGTTCACACGGATCGCCGTCGACGGCCTCTCCCCGCTGTTCATCGGTGCAGGGCGCGCGGTCGTCGCCGCCCTCCTGGCGGGGATCGCCCTGGCCGCGACACGGCAGCACATCCCGACGCGAGTGCAGTGGTGGCGACTGGCCATCGTCGCCGGCGGAGTCGTGGCCGG
>NZ_JBLVOH010000246.1:0-7076 GCF_053543675.1 Microbacterium umsixpiens | reverse complement strand
CGGCGATGCCGGTGCGAAGCGTCTCGACGTAGCCGCGGAGAGCGCCGGGGACGGCGGCCAGACGCGTCGCGACGACGTCCCAGTCCTCGACTGTCGACGTCGGCATCAGGTCGAACACCGAGCGCACGTCCTGCGCCGCGGAGGCGATGACGTTGAGGTCGCGCAGATGCCACTTGGCGTCGTGAAGCTCGAGGTCCAGGCGGAGCTCCGCGCTGAGATCGGTCTTGGTGACCTCGTCGATCGCGTCGACGGGCGTGAGAGCAGACAGCTTGTCGAGGGTCGATCGGGTCGCCGCGGCGATCTCCTCATGGCCGGCCGGGCTCAGATCGCCGAAACGATCGTTCACCTCGTCGCGGCCGATGTAGGTGCCGAGAGTGGGCGCCAGAACCGCGATCTTGTCGACCCATTCATCGGCGACGGCGTCGATGGCGGAGGGGGTGCGAGGAGCTGAAGTCATAACTGCCAGCCTAATCCCCGCCCCCCTTCCACCGCCGGAGGTCAGTGCGCGGCTTCGTTCCAGTCGCGACCACGGCCGACCTGCACGTCGAGCGGCACGGTCAGCTCGGCCGCATCTCCCATGCGCGCGCGGACGATGCGCTCGGTGGCATCCCACTCCCCCGGAGCGACCTCGACCACGAGCTCATCGTGGATCTGCAGCAGCACCCGCGAGGAGAGCTGTTCGGACCGCAGATCGTCGTGGATGTGCAGCAGCGCGATCTTCATGATGTCGGCCGCGCTGCCCTGGATCGGCGCGTTGAGCGCCGCACGCTCGGCGTTCTCCCGCAGCACCCGGTTCGGGCTCGCGAGGTCGGGGAACGGACGGCGACGACCGAAGATCGTCTCGGTGTAGCCGACTTCCTTGGCCTTCATGACCGACGCACGCAGATAGTCGCGCACTGCTCCGAAACGGGCGAAGTACTCGACCATGAGCTGCTTGGCCTCGGACTGCTCGATGCGCAGTTGCTTGGACAGCCCGAACGCCGAGAGTCCGTAGACCAAGCCGTACGACATCGCCTTGACCTTGGTGCGCATGGCGGGCGTCACATCGCTCGGATCGACGCCGAACACCCGTGCGCCCACGAAACGGTGCAGGTCTTCCCCGCTGTTGAAGGCCTCGATCAGCCCCTCGTCGCCCGAGAGGTGCGCCATGATGCGCATCTCGATCTGCGAGTAGTCGGCGGTGAGGAGAGCCTCGTAGCCCTCTCCGACCTCGAACGCGCTGCGGATGCGGCGGGATTCCTCCGTGCGCACCGGGATGTTCTGCAGGTTGGGGTCGGTACTGGAGAGCCGCCCGGTCTGACTTCCGGTCTGCACGTAGGTGGTATGGACGCGGTGGTCATCGCCGATCGCCGTGTCGAGCGATTCGATGATCTGACGCAGCTTGGTCGCTTCGCGGTGCTGCAGCAGCAGGCTCAGAAAAGGGTGCGGATGGCTCTCCTGCAGGTCTGCGAGCACGGCGGCATCCGTCGAATAACCCGTCTTCGTCTTGCGGGTCTTCGGGAGCTGGAGGTCTTCGAACAGGACCTCCTGCAGCTGCTTGGGTGAGCCGAGATTGAACTCGCGCCCGACGACGGAGAACGCCTCCTGCGCGAGCCCCTCGGCGCGCGTGGCGAGCTCGCCGGAGAAGGTCGAGAGCACTTCGTGGGAGACCGCCACGCCGGCGACCTCCATGTCGGCGAGGGTGAGCAGCGTCGGCAGCTCGATGTCGACAAGGACCGTGCCGACCGACTCCGGGATGTCTTCCCGCAGCGCATCGGCGACGCGCAGGGCGAACCAGGCCTCCTGCGAGGGCGTCGCACCCTCGGTCTCGGGCACGAGCTGGGATGGGTCTGCTTCGGGCAGCTTCTCGCCCAGGTATCGCTCGACCAGGTCGGCGAGGGTCTTGTCCGGGAAACTGGGGCGCAGCAGCCAGCCGGCGAGACTCGTGTCGTACGAAAGGCCGCGGAGGCGGAGGCCCTGACGGATCAGCGCCTTGACCTGCGGCTTCGCATCGTGGAGCACCTTCGGCGCGTCGGATTCGATCCACTCGCGCAGGGCTTCGGCAGCGGTGTCCGTCCAGTCGGCCTCGCGCAGATCGGTCAGCGTGGCCGCACCGATGCGCACCGGGGCGCCGCCCTGGGTGGTGACGCGGAGGGAGACATCGCCGTCCTGCGCTGCGGCCCAGGCCGCGAGATCGGCGGGCGCGACGTCGACCGGCACAGGGAGGACGACGACGGAGGCAGGATCATCGGCGACTTCGCCGGCGCCGACGGCCTCGAACACCCGCGGCAGGAGGGTGCGGAACTCCAGACGCGCGAAGATGTCGCGCACCGCCTGTGCGTCGATCGGGGCGACCTCGAGATCAGCAGGTCCGACCGGAAGCTCGACGTCGGTGAGCAGACGGTTGAGCTTGCGATTGCGACGCACGTCTTCGATGTGATCGCGGAGGTTGCCGCCGACCACGCCCTTGATCTCATCGGCCCG
The DNA here is from genome assembly GCF_053543675.1 of Microbacterium umsixpiens. Classification (NCBI taxonomy): domain Bacteria; kingdom Bacillati; phylum Actinomycetota; class Actinomycetes; order Micrococcales; family Microbacteriaceae; genus Microbacterium; species Microbacterium umsixpiens. The sequence goes on along the minus strand of NZ_JBLVOH010000246.1, from coordinate 4,613 downwards.
TGCGATCAGCTCGTCGAGCGAGCCGAACTGCGTGAGCCACTTGACCGCAGTCTTCTCGCCGACCTTCGGCACACCGGGAAGGTTGTCGCTGGTCTCGCCGACCAGTGCCGCGATGTCGGGGTACTGCTCGGGCCGGACCCCGTAACGCTCCTGGACGGTCGTCGGGTCATACCGCTTGAGCTGGGAGACGCCCTGCACCGAGGGGTAGAGCAGCGTGACATCGTCGTTGACGAGCTGGATGGTGTCGCGGTCGCCCGAGACGACCAGCACGTCGTAGCCCTGTTCCGCGCCCTGGGACGCGAGCGTCGCGAGTATGTCGTCGGCCTCGATCCCATCTTTCGTCAGAACCGGGATCGACATGGCGGCGAGGCAGTCCTGCAGGAGCGGGATCTGTCCCTTGAACTCCTGCGGCGACTCGGAGCGTGTGGCCTTGTATTCGGGGTACTCGTCGGTGCGGAACGAGTGACGCGAGGTGTCGAAGGCGATGGCCAGATGCGTCGGCTGCTCGGCTTTGATGAGGTTCACCAGCATCGACAGGAAGCCGTAGATGCCGTTCGTGTGCTGGTTGTCCTTGGTCGTGAAGTTCTCGACCGGAAGGGCGAAGAAGGCACGATAGGCGAGCGAATGGCCGTCGACGACCATGAGGGTAGGCTTTGCGGAGTCCGTCACCCTGTCAGCCTAACGAGGACGACAGACACCCGCTGAGGAGGATGCATGAGCGACGTCGCGACGAGCGAGGGACTCGACTGGGCCACGGCCCGTGGGATGGGTGCTCTGGCCGAGAAGATGGGCATGGAGTTCGTCGAGTTCAGCGTCGAACGCTGCGTGGCGACGATGCCCGTCGAGGGCAACACGCAGCCGGTCGGGCTCATGCACGGCGGCGCGTACGTGGTGCTCGGAGAATCGCTCGGCTCGATGGCCGCGAACCTCCACGCCGGCGTCGGGCGGCTCGCGGTCGGCGTCGACATCAACGCCACCCACACGCGCTCGGCCACTTCCGGAGTCGTGACCGGCGTGTGCACGCCCGTGCACCTGGGCCGGAGCATCACCGTGCACGAGATCGTGGTGACCGACGATCAGGGTCGGCGCTGCTCGACGATCCGCATCACCAACATGATCAAGGACGTTCCCGCCGAGCGCTGAGCGGCTCCTCCAGCAGTCGCTGGAACAGTACGTGATCCTGCCACTCCCCCGCGATGCGGAGGTACTTCGGAGCCAGTCCGATGCGCTCGAAACCGTTTCCGAGCAGCACACGCTGGGATCCGATGTTGTGCAGCAGTGTCGCGGCCTGCATCCGGTGGAGGCGCAGCTCCATGCGCGAGTACTCCAGGATCTGTGACACCGCGCGGGTCGCGAGTCCGCGGTGCTGCCTCGCGGCGTCGACCCAATAGCCGAGGTCGGCGCTCCAGAACGCGCCACGGACGATGTTGTTGATGTTCATCCGTCCACGGATCTCACCGTCGTCCGACTCGATCACGAAACGGATGCTACGGCCGGACGCGGCGTCGGTGACGCACTCCTGAGCGTGGCGCTCCTGGGAGTCGATCGTGAAGAAGGACTCGCCACGAGTCGGCTCCCACGGTGCGAGGTGCTCCCGGTTCGACAGATACGCCCTCGAGAGCGCTGCACCGTCACCGATACGGACGGGCCGCAGGATGTGCTCGCCATCGAGCCGGAGGACTCCGGCGCTCACCGCTACTTCTTGGGGGCGAGCTGCTCGATGATCGCCTTGGCGACGTCCTGCATGGTCAGACGACGGTCCATGGACGCCTTCTGGATCCAGCGGAACGCCTCAGGCTCGCTCAGGCCCATCTTCTCGTTGAGCAGGCCCTTGGCGCGGTCGACGAGCTTGCGGGTCTCGAAGCGCTCGACCATGTCGGCGACCTCGGCCTCGAGCGTGATGATCTGCTCGTGGCGGGCGAGGGCGATCTCGATCGCGGGCAGCAGGTCGTTCGGCGTGAACGGCTTCACGACGTAGGCGAGTGCGCCTGCTTCGCTGGCCCGCTCGACGAGCTCCTTCTGGCTGAACGCCGTGAGGAGGACTACCGGCGCGATGTTGCCCTTGTGGAGCTTTTCAGCGGCGCTGATGCCGTCGAGCTGAGGCATCTTCACGTCCATGATGACGAGGTCGGGGCGCAGCTCGGTCGCGAGCGCGACCGCGGTCTCGCCGTCACCGGCTTCACCGACGACATCGAAGCCGTTGTCGCGGAGGATCTCGACGATGTCGAGGCGGATCAGCGACTCATCCTCGGCGACGACGACGCGTCGCGGGGCGGATGACGTGGGCTGCTCGGCCTGCTCTTCTTGCTCTGTCACAGAACCATCCTAGTGGAGAGGTCCGTGCGCGGGCTGTAGGTGCTCGCGGCGGAGGATCGCGCCCCGACCCTGCGCTAAAGTCGTAGACGCGACACACGAGCCGGCGTGGCGGAATGGCAGACGCGGAGCACTCAAAATGCTTTGTCCGAAAGGGCGTGTGGGTTCGAGTCCCACCGCCGGCACACGAATCGCGGTCGAGACCGCTGAATCACTCGCACAGCCTCAGATCGACCTCGTGTCCCGGGCCTGCGGACGCGATGACCGGAGGGGACTGCGATGACCTGGCCCGAAGACGAAGTGATCACTCGCCCTCAGCCGGTCGAACTCCATCCCGGCTGGGGCTGGGGTCTGCTGCTCGTTCCCGCGGCAGTGGGGCTCGCCGCCCTCGGCGTGTTCCTGTACCGCTCGCTCGGTTCGGGGGCGGGACTCCTGATCGGCGTCGCGCTCATCGCGTGGGCAGCATCCCTGGTGATGCCGTTCTTCGTCATCGCCTGGTACGCGGTACAGGCGACGTGGAAGGCATCGCGCGAAGCGCGTGGCCAGACCTTCGCCGCCCCATCGCAGGCGCTCCGCGGCATCGGTTTCCGCATCCGCTGGAGCCACGGTGCACGGCGCTTGATGTTCAATCCCGCGTCCTACGACGGACGTGACCTCCCGATGCTCGTCGCCGGTCGGGTCGTCCACGGTGTCGCGATCGGCATCCTGGTTCTCGCGGGCCTGATCGCCGCGTTCCTTTCTTTCACCTCGCGCTGAAGCGACTACTCGGCCAGCACGGCCAGTTCGGCCAGGACTCGAGGATGCGCAAGGATCCGGAAGTGTCCTCCGGTCTCGAGTCGGACGTTCTTGGCCCCGGCCAGCTCGCTCCCCTCCGGTATGTGGGGATCGAACGCCGCATAGATCGACACGATCCGTTCATTGACCGTGAGCTGCCGGGCGATGTCCACGATCGATGGGTCTTCCGGCGAGAAGGCGCGCAGGGTGCGCGACAGCATCAGACGGGCGTAGCGCGAGCCGCCGAACGGCGTAGCGATCGCGAGCATCGAGCGCACCCGCTCCCCCGCCGGGCCGGTCATGACGAGCTTGCCGGCGAGCCCTCCCTTGCTGTGTGCGACCAGGATCACGTCGGTGAGCCCTTGGCGCTCCAGGAACTCCGCGACAGCCGCCGCGATGTCGGCGACCGGACGCTCGTTCCGACGAAGCGTGTCGACGATGTGGACGGCGTGGCCGCGCGCGTGCATCTGCTCCACGAGGGGTTGCATGAACTTCCAGGTCTCGTACACTCCGGGCAGGACGACGATGTGCGCGGCGCTCCCCGATGCGAAGTTCGCGGCGTCGGTGCGGTTGAACGTCGCGCGCAGCTGCCAGTAGCCCGCGTACGCGTAGTCGGCCAGCCACCAGCCCGCGTTCCTCAGCACGCCGATGACGCACTCCTCCGTCTCTGGGAAGCGGCCGGTCGCACGCTCGGCGGCCACGGCCCGTCCGTGTTCGCCACGATGGCGGCGGCAACGGCACGAGGCGCGGAGTGCTGCACGACGTGGTGGCGCCCGGGCACCTCCACGAGCCGTGCAGTGCGCGCGGAGTCGCGAAGCCGCCGACACCATTCGCGCCCAGCCACCGGGTCATCGCCTCCCCTGATCACCAGGATGGGCCGCGTCAGCTCGGCGTACCGCTGCTCGGTCGGGTGCTCGATCATGTGCCGCGCCTGCTTCAGGTACCACCGGATGCCGCAGCGGAGATAGTCGGAGAACACGATCAGGTTGCTGGGCAGAGTCTCCCCGAGCGTGTCGATCGCGAGCGCCCTGGTCTGAGACACGAGGCTGCGATGGCTCTGATCGACGACAGGACCGATCGCGACGACGGCCTGCACGCGGTCCGGGCGGTGCAGAGCGGCCTCGGCCGCCCACTGCACGCCCATGGAGTGACCGACGACGATGATGCGATCCTCCCCCAGGGCGGCGATCACTTCCGCGAGTGCTCGTCCCATCCGCACCACATCGGGATTCCCGGAGGGCCTGGGCAGCCCCGCGAATCCCGGCAGGTCCACGGACACCACACGCGTGAGATCAGCAAGAACGTCATGCAACCGCGACAGGTAGCGATGCGACATCCCGATGCCGTGCACGAGCGCGATGGTGGGCGATTCCGCACCCGGCGGCCGCGGGCTGTCCCAGAGCCCGAAAGTCATCCCGTCGGTGACGATGCGACGACGGGAAGGGCACATGTTGTGAAGCTACCGCAACGCGCGGAAACGCAGCACGGGCTTGACTGGCGCTCCGGTGCACGACAGAGGGGGCGAG
>NZ_JBLVOH010000245.1:0-8069 GCF_053543675.1 Microbacterium umsixpiens | reverse complement strand
GGCGAGGGCGGGGGTGGAGATCCGGCTGCTCGAGGATGTGGGGGACTTCGCCCGGGTGGCGGAGCTGTTCCAGAGCATCTGGACCAAGCAGGGCGAGACCTCGCCGGTCAACGTCGAGACGCTGCGCGCACTGTCGAAGGCCGGCAGCTACGTGGGCGGCGCGTTCGAGCACGACGAGCTCGTCGGCGCCTGCTTCGGCTTCTTCGCGGCCCCGGATCAGCGCGCCCTGCACAGCCACATCGCCGGGGTCTCGGCACGGATGCGCGGTCGCAGCGTCGGCTTCGCGCTCAAGGTGCATCAGCGCGCCTGGGCGCTCGAGGAGGGCCTCGACGAGATCTCCTGGACGTTCGATCCGCTGATCAGCCGCAACGCCCACTTCAATCTCGTGAAGCTCGCCGCGACGCCGACGTCGTACCACCGCAACTTCTACGGGCACATGGCCGATGCGCTCAACGGCGCCGATGACACCGACCGGATGCTGGTGACCTGGTACGTGCGCGACCCGCGCGTCGTCGCCGCCTGTCACGGGGAGCCGTCCGGCTCGGGAGACGTCGCCGACGCCGAGCCACTGCTCAGCGTGGGCGAAGACCTCGGGCCGCTCCGGCATCGCACCGACGCCCGGCTCGTCCGCGTGGCGCTGCCGCGCGACATCGAGACGCTGCGCCTCTCCGAGCCCGCCCGCGCGACCGCGTGGCGCCTGGCGCTGCGGGAGACGCTCGGATCTGCGCTGGAGGGCGGAGGGCGCGTGCTCTCGTTCGATCGCTCCGGCGCGTACACCATCGACAGAGGAGAACAGGGATGAAGCTCACCGGATTCGAGCTGCGTGTGATCGAGATGCCGCTGGTGTCACCGTTCCGCACGTCGTTCGGGGTGCAGACCGTGCGCGAGGCGCTGATCGTGCGGGCCGTCACCGACGAGGCCGAGGGCTGGGGCGAGGGCGTCGCGATGAACGACCCGCTGTACTCCTCCGAGTACGTCGAGGCGAGCGTCGACGTGATCACCCGCTTCCTGCTGCCGGCGCTCGCGCCGGTGAAGGACCTGCATGCGGGCGGCGTCGCTCCGGCTCTCGCGAAGTTCAAGGGGCACCGGATGTCGAAGGCCGCCGTCGAACTGGCGATCCTCGACGCCGAGCTGCGGGCCACGGGCGTGCCGCTGTCGCGCGAGCTGGGCGCCGTGCGCGACCGGGTCGACTGCGGCGTCTCCGTCGGCATCATGGACTCGATCCCCGAGCTCCTCGACGCCGTCGACGGCTACCTCGACGAGGGCTACGTGCGCATCAAGCTCAAGATCGAGCCGGGGTGGGACATCGATCCCGTCCGTGCCGTGCGCGAGCGGTTCGGCGACGACGTGCTGCTGCAGGTCGACGCGAACACCGCCTACCACCGGGGCGACGCCCGGCACCTCGCCAAGCTCGACCCGTTCGACCTGCTCCTGATCGAGCAGCCCCTCGACGAGGAGGATCTGCTCGGGCACGCGCAGCTCGCGAAGGCCATCACCACGCCCGTCTGTCTCGACGAGTCGATCGTCTCGGCCCGTGCTGCCGCCGACGCCATCGCGCTGGGTGCCTGCTCGATCGTGAACATCAAGCCCGGCCGCGTCGGCGGCTACCTCGAGGCCCGTCGCATCCACGACGTGTGCGTGGCGAACGACATCCCGGTGTGGTGCGGCGGGATGCTGGAGACCGGGATCGGCCGGGCGGCGAACGTCGCTCTCGCGGCTCTCCCGGGCTTCACCCTCCCCGGCGACACCTCGGGCTCCGGTCGCTACTACTCCCGCGACATCACCGAGCCGTTCGTCGTGGAGGACGGCACGCTGACGGTCCCGACCGGACCGGGCATCGGCGTGACGCCGGATGCCGATGCGCTGGATGCCGTGACGGTGCGCACGGAGTGGATCACCTTCTGAGCTGATGCGACGGGGCACGACGAGCCTGTCGAGATCGACCAACTGTCGATACGATTTCGTCGTGCCCCACAGCTCCGCGACCGGAGGTCGCCCCCTAGCCTGGGCCCTGTGCTCATGTCCGTGACGACAAAGCCCCGCGCCAGCCTCGGCCGGGTCATCGAAGACCTCGGCAACACCCTGCTCGAGGTGGTGAGCGGTGCGGTCGACGATGACACCGAGATCGAGACGGTCGTCATCCACGACGTCCTCGACGACGCGATGCCGATGCGCCGCGCGCTCGTCCTCGGCGTCGGCCTGAGCGATCCGGACGAGATCGCGGAGCTCCTCCGGGTCCTCGCCACACAGCAGGCCTCCGCCCTGGTCCTGCGTGCGCCCGTGCGTTCGGAGCAGCCGGTGCGCGAAGCATCCGAGGCGACCGGCATCCCCGTGCTCGCACTGACCCGCGGCGCGTCGTGGGCGCAGCTGGCGGCGATGCTGCGGTCCCTGATCGCCGAGGGCGCCGTGGGCGATCAGGGAGCCACGACACTCGGCGGGATGCCCTCCGGTGACCTGTTCGCCCTCGCCAACGCCATCGCGACCCTGCTGAACGCCCCCGTGACGATCGAGGATCGCAATTCCCGCGTCGTCGCCTTCTCGGGCCGCCAGCACGAAGCCGACCCCGCCCGCATCGAGACCGTGCTCGGACGGCAGGTGCCCGAACGGTTCGCACGGCAGCTGGAGGAGCGCGGCGTCTTCCAGGAGCTCTACCGCAGCGTGGACCCGATCGACGTCGGCCCCGTGAACAACACCGAAGGACTCCCCTCGTTCCCGCGCGTGGCGCTCGCGGTGCGCGCGGGCGACGAGATCCTCGGCTCGATCTGGGCCGCGGTCCAGGAGCCTCTGTCCCCCGATCGTGTGCGCGCGCTGAAGGACTCCGCCGGCCTGGTGGCCCTGCACATGCTGCGGCTGCGGGCCGGTGCCGATGTCGAGCGCCGGCTGCGGGCCGACCTGCTCGCCACGATCCTCGAAGGCGGTCCGGGGGCCGCGGATGCCACCGCCCGGCTGCGTCTCAGCGATCATCGATGCGTCGTGCTGGCGCTGTCGGCAGCGGAGGAGAGCGACGACGAACCCTCCGCCGGCGCCCGCGGGGTGGCCGAGCGACAGCGCATCGCCGATGCCTTCGCCGTGCACCTGGGCGCCGTCTACCTCCGCTCGGCCGTCGCCGTGATCGGCAACGTCGTGTACGCGGTCGTCGGCATCCGCCCGGAACAGGGTGATGCGGAGACCGGGGCGGAGCACCGCGATGCCGACAGCCGCGCGGCCCGCGTCGCGACCGACTTCCTCGGGCGGCTCGGGGCCACCAGTGAGATCCGCATCGGCGTCGGCACCGTCGCGGAGGACGCGGCGGGCATCCCCGCGTCGCGCGCCAACGCCGACCGCGCCCTCCGAGTGGTGCGTCAGACGCCTTCGCGCGAGCCCGTCGCCCGGTTCACGGCCGTGCAGATGGAAGCCCTGCTGGTCGAGCTCGGAGATCTCGTCCGCTCCCGGGGCGACCAGCCCACCGGCCCCGTCGCGCGGCTCCTGGCGCAGGACCGGGAGAAGGGCACGCATCTGGTGGAGACGCTGCGGGCCTGGCTCGACGCGTTCGGAGATGTGGCGGTGGCTGCGGCCCGCGTGTACACGCACCCCAACACGTTCCGGTATCGGCTGCGCCGGCTGTCGGAGATCAGCGGACTCGATCTGACCGATCCGGACGCACGGTTCTCGGCCATGGTGCAGCTGCGGCTCCTCATCCCCCGCGATGGAGGTCTGATCGACGGCTGAGGCTCGTGGCCGGTCGCCGTCGACACCCGGCGTGTGCGGCTCGTGGCCTTCCGTCGAGTGCGCGTGATGCCCGCTCGTGGCCGGCATCCTGCGTATCTGACAGTCATCACACCACATGACGGTCATTCAGACCATAGAGTGGATTCTGATTGATCGATCCGATCAATATGGGGGAGTCAACGAAGGCGACGGTGATCGAAATGGCCAATCTCGACGAGACCGACCGGAGGATCCTCACGGTGCTCGACCGCGACCCGCGCCGACCGGTGGCTCTGATCGCCCAGGACCTGGGCCTCGCCCGCGGCACCGTGCACGCCCGGCTCGACCGGCTCGAATCCGGCGGGTATCTGCGCGCCCACAGCGCGCGCATCCTTCCGCAGGCTCTGGGACGCGGCGTCGCGGCCTCCATCCTCGTCGAGCTCGATCAGCATCTGATCACCGCCGCGATCGACGCGCTCAGCCGGGTTCCCGAGGTCCTGGAGTGCTTCGCCCCCGCGGGCGACACCGACCTGCTGCTGCGCGTCGTGGCCAAGGACCCCGACGACCTCTACCGCGTGGCCGAGGTCGTACGCCTCTGCCCCGGCATCCTCCGCACCTCGACGAGCCTGTTCCTCCGCGAGGTCATCCCCTACCGGGTGAGCGCGCTGCTGCAGGCGGAGTGAGGCGCGGGAATCGGGTGTCAGCCGATGATGCGCGCGCCCGGGACGGGGCCGTGCACGTGGAGCGGGTCGAGGCCGGTCTCGCGCAGGGAGGTCTGCACGTCCTGCGCCGTCTCGGGGTCGGGACAGAGCATAGCCACGGTGGGCCCTGAACCCGACACGATCCCCTGCAGCGCACCGGCCGCGACACCCTGCCGGATGGTGTCGGCGAGGTCGGGACGCTCGAACAGCGCGGCGGCCTGCAGGTCGTTGAAAAGGGTCTCGGCGAGCTGGGCGGGGTCTCCCGAGCGCAGCGCCTGCAGCACCGGGATCGGCACGTCGAGAGACAGCGGCGGGTCGTCGGCGAGGGCGCCCTCCTCCTCGCGCAGGATGTCGAGGCGTTCGTAGACCACCGGCGTCGAGAGCCCCTCGTCGCTCGGCACCAGGATCCAGTCGAAGCGTCCGCGCGCGAGCGCCGGATTGAGCTGATCGCCGCGACCGGTGCCGACCGCCGTGCCGCCGTGCAGCGCGAACGGCACATCGGCGCCGAGACGGGCGGCGAGGTCGTGCAGCCGGGCCTGGGAGAGGCCCGTCCCCCACAGTGCGTCGCAGGCGACCAGAGCGGCAGCGGCATCCGCCGACCCTCCGCCCATGCCGCCGGCCACGGGAACGCTCTTGCGGATCTCGAGGGCGACGCCGCCCGGGTGGTCGACGGCGAGCGCGAGCAGCTTGGCGGCGCGCATCGCCAGATTGCGGTCGTCGAGCGGGACCGAGCCGATGTCCTCCACGCCGGCGACCGTGACCGAGAAGTCGTCGGCCGGGCGCGCGATCACGTCTTCATACAGCGAGACCGCTTGGAAGACCGTCGCCAGCGCGTGATAGCCGTCGTCGTGCCGCCCGCCGACCCCGAGGTAGACGTTGATCTTCCCCGGGGCGCGCACGTGCACGGAGTCGGTGGACGCGGCGTGGCTCATGATCGGATCACAGCTCCGAGGACTTCGCCCACAGGTTCACGTCGATCGCCCCGGCGAGCTCGTCGATGCGGGCCAACTCCTCCGCGGTGAAAGTCGGACCGTTGACGGCGGCGATGTTCTCGTCGAGCTGCTCCGGGCGCGACGCGCCGATCAGCGCGGAGGCGACGATCGGGTTGCGCAGCGTCCACTGCAGCGCCAGTTGCGCGAGCGACTGTCCACGGCTCTGCGCCACCTCGTTCAGCGACCGCAGCGTCTGCACGGCTTCATCCGTGAGCCGACCGTCCGGCAGCGAGCCGCGCTTCTGCGCCCGCTCGGCCGTGCCGTCGCCGAGGTACTTGTCGGTGAGCAGCCCCTGTGCGAGCGGGGTGAAGGCGATCGCGCCCAGGCCCGACTGCTCGAGGGTGTCGGTCAGGCCGTCTTCGACCCAGCGGTTCAGGATCGAGTATGCGGGCTGGTGGATGACCAAGGGCGTGCCGAGGTCCTTGGCGACGGCGACGGCCTCGGCCGTGCGCTCGGCGCTGTAGGAGGAGATGCCGACGTAGAGGGCCTTGCCCTGGCGCACGAGCGTGTCGAGCGCGCCGACGGTCTCGGCGATCGGGGTGACGGGATCGACGCGGTGGGAGTAGAAGATGTCGACGTAGTCGAGGCCCATGCGGGTCAGCGACTGCTCGGCGCTCGCGAGGATGTACTTGCGGCTCGCGAAGTCGCCGTAGGGGCCGGGCCACATGTCCCAGCCGGCCTTCGACGAGATGATCAGCTCGTCGCGGTACGGGCGGAGGTCTTCGGCGAAGATGCGTCCGAAGTTCTTCTCGGCCGAGCCGTAGGGCGGGCCGTAGTTGTTCGCCAGGTCGAAGTGCGTGATGCCGCGGTCGAACGCGTGGCGCAGCAGCGCGCGCTGGTTGTCGAGCGGGATGTTGTCGCCGAAGTTCCACCACAGCCCGAGCGAGATCGGGGGCAGATACAGACCGGACGTGCCGACCTGGCGGTAGGCGAACTGCTGGTAGCGGCTCTCGTCCGCCGCGTACGGACGGTGCAGCTCGGGGACATCGGGACGGAAGCGGGGGGAGTCGGTCACGGTGCCAGATTAGTCCCTGGTGCATGCTGCGCGATGCGCTGGTAGTCCTCGACCGTGAGGTCTTCGCCGCGGGCCGTGGGAGCGACGCCGGCGGCGATCAGCACCTCGGATGCTGCCGCCGAGCTGCCGAAGATCCCCGACAGCGCCTGGCGGAGCATCTTGCGGCGCTGGTTGAAGGCGGCATCCACGATCTTGAACGTGCGGCGGCGCTCCTCCTCGGTGCCGCGCTCCCCCTCGGACCGGTCGAAGCCGACGAGCAGGCTGTCGACGTTCGGCACCGGCCAGAACACCTGACGTGAGACGTTCCCGGAGAGCTTCCACTCGCCGTACCAGGCGGCCTTGACGCTGGGCGAGCCGTAGATCTTCGACCCCGGCTTCGCGGCGAGCCGCTCGGCGACCTCGGCCTGCACCATCACCACCCCGCGCTGCAGGTACGCGAAGTTCTCGAGGAAGTGCAGCAGCACGGGCACCGAGACGTTGTAGGGCAGGTTGGCGACGAGCACCGTGGGCTCGCCCGGCAGCTCGGTGATGCGCAGCGCATCCGCATCGACGACCGTGAGCCGGTCGGGCTCCACGCCGTGTTCGGCGGCGGTCTGTGCCAGCCGGGCCGCGAGGCGGTGGTCGATCTCGACGGCCGTGACGGATGCCCCGGTCTCGAGGATCGCGAGGGTCAGGGAACCCAGCCCTGGACCGACCTCGACCACGCGCTCGTGCGGCTGCACGCGGGCGGCCTGCACGATCTTGCGCACGGTGTTCGCGTCGGTGACGAAGTTCTGGCCGAGCTTCTTGGTCGGGGTGACGTCGAGCTCGGCGGCGAGTCGGCGGATCTCGGTGGCGCCGAGCAGGGTGACGGTCATCCTGCCATTCTCCCCCACTCTCCCGGTGACCCCCGCCGATGTCCCCTGCCGTCAGTAGTCTTCTCTGGTGCCCTCCCTCGGTGAACTCGTCGCCCCCCGCCGCATGGGCCGCGATTTCCGCTGGCTCCTCGCCTCGTCGTGGACCAGCAACATCGGCGACGGCGTGGCCCTCGCGGCCGCTCCCCTGCTGATCGCGTCGATGACGTCGTCGCCGATCCTGGTGGCATCCGGCGCGATCCTGCAGTTCCTCCCGTGGCTGCTGTTCGGCCTGCATGCGGGAGCGATCGCCGACCGCTTCGACCGCCGCCGCCTGGTCATGTTCGCCAATGCCGCGCGAGCCGTGGTCCTCCTCGCCCTGTGCGTGTTCCTCGTGACGGGCGTCGCGAACATCTGGATCGTGCTCGCCGTCGCCTTCCTCTACGGCACCGCCGAGGTCTTCGTCGACACGGCGGGCAGCACGCTGCTGCCGATGCTGGTGAAGCCCGCCGACCTCGGCATCGGCAACGCCCGCCTGCAGGCCGGGTACCTCGTCGCGAACCAGTTCGCCGGCCCGCCGCTGGGCGCCTTCCTGTTCGCCGCGGGCACCGCCTGGCCGTTCCTGCTCGAGGTCGTGTGCGTGAGCTTCGCGGTCGTGCTCATCTCGCGTATGGCGAAGACGCCCGTCCCGCCGCGCGAGACCGACACGCACCCGCCGGTGCACACCGACATCGCCGAGGGCATCCGCTGGCTGTGGCGCAATCCGCCGGTGCGCATGCTGGTGCTCATCATCCTGGTCTTCAACATCACGTGGGCCGCGCCCTGGGGCGTGCTCGTGCTG
>NZ_JBLVOH010000244.1:25391-31160 GCF_053543675.1 Microbacterium umsixpiens | reverse complement strand
GGACCGCGCGAACGCGACCGCGTACCCGTGCAGCGCGGTGCGGACGCTGTCGTCGAGGTTCGGAGCCGGAGCGATCTCCACGACCTTCTGGTGACGTCGCTGCACCGAGCAGTCGCGCTCGAACAGGTGCACAGTCTCGCCGGTCTTGTCCGCGAGGATCTGCACCTCGATGTGCCGCGGGCGCACGACCGCCTGCTCGAGGAACATCCGGGCGTCTCCGAATGCGCTGGCCGCCTCGCGCATGGCCTCGGCCAGCGCGGGGGCGAGATCACCGAACGTCTCGACACGGCGCATGCCGCGACCGCCGCCGCCGGCGACCGCCTTGGCGAAGAGCGGGAACCCGATGTCCTCCGCCTGGGCGACGAGAGCATCGACGTCGTCGGAGGCTTTCGTGGATCGGAGGACGGGCACGCCCGCCTCGATCGCATGACGCTTCGCCTCGACCTTGTTCCCCGCCATCTCCAGGACTTTGGAGGGCGGACCGATGAACACGATGCCGTTGGCTGCAGCCTTCTCGGCCAGCTCAGGGTTCTCCGAGAGGAAGCCGTATCCGGGGTAGATCGCATCCGCTCCCGATTCGAGAGCGACGCGGATGATCTCGTCGACGCTGAGGTATGCGCGCACCGGATGGCCGCGCTCCCCGATCTCGTAGGCCTCGTCGGCCTTGAGCCGATGCACCGAGCCGCGGTCCTCATGAGGGAACACCGCGACGGTGCGCGCCCCCACTTCGACTGCTGCACGGAATGCGCGGATCGCGATCTCGCCGCGGTTCGCCACAAGGATCTTCTGGAACATGCACACCTCTGAAAGCTCGATGCGCAGCGTTTTCGATGCGCATGGGGCGGGGCTGAGTGTTCCCTCAGCCTAGGGGAAGGTAACGTGGTGTCCGTGCACGTACTCAGCGTCAGCTCTCTCAAGGGGGGCGTCGGCAAGACGACCGTGACACTCGGGCTGGCCTCAGCGGCTTTCGCCCGAGGCGTCCGGACTCTCGTCGTCGCCCTCGACCCGCAGTCCGACGTCTCCACCGGGATGGACATCCAGGTGGCCGGACGACTCAACATCGCCGACGTCCTGGCGAACCCGAAGGAGAAGGTGGTCCGCCAGGCGATCACCTCCAGCGGCTGGGCGAAGGTCCACCCCGGCACCATCGACGTGCTGATCGGGAGCCCTTCTGCGATCAACTTCGACGGCCCGCACCCGAGCGTGCGCGACGTCTGGAAGCTCGAGGAGGCGCTCGCCTCCGTCGAGGCCGACTACGACCTCGTGCTCGTCGACTGCGCACCCTCGCTGAACGCCCTGACCCGCACGGCCTGGGCCGCGAGCGATCGCGTCATGGTCGTCACCGAGCCCGGTCTCTTCTCCGTGGCCGCCGCCGATCGCGCCCTTCGCGCCATCGAGGAGATCCGTCGCGGTCTCTCTCCCCGACTGCAGCCTCTCGGCATCGTCGTGAACCGCGTGCGCCCGCAGTCCATCGAGCACCAGTTCCGCATCAAGGAACTGCGCGACATGTTCGGCCCCCTCGTGCTCTCCCCGCAGCTGCCGGAGCGCACTTCGCTGCAGCAGGCGCAGGGTGCCGCCAAGCCGCTGCACATCTGGCCCGGCGATTCCGCCCAGGAACTGGCGGCCGACTTCGATTCACTTCTCGACCGGATCATCCGCACCGGTCGGATCGCCGTGCCCGAGAGCGGTCCACAGAGCTGATCCTCCCCACGCGCACAGCGAAACGGCCATCCTCATCGAGGACGGCCGTTTTCTGTATGTCGGGGAGGCGCGGTGTCAGGCGGAGCGCTTGGTCCGACGGGCGGAGAGCTCGTCGACCGGATCCGGAGCGGTCGCATCGAATGCGACCAGCGTCGACTCCACCTCACGGAGGACCTTGCCGACAGCGATGCCGAAGACGCCCTGGCCGCGGCTCACGAGGTCGATGACCTCGTCGTTCGAGGTGCACAGGTAGACCGACGCACCGTCGCTCATGAGCGTCGTACCGGCGAGGTCGCGGATACCCGCACGTCGCAGCTCGTCGACGGCCGTTCGGATCTGCTGCAGCGAGATGCCCGTGTCGAGCAGGCTCTTCACGAGCTTCAGCACGAGGATGTCGCGGAAGCCGTAGAGACGCTGCGAGCCGGAACCGTTCGCCCCGCGAACGGTGGGTTCCACCAGCTCGGTGCGCGCCCAGTAGTCCAGCTGACGGTAGGTGATGCCGGCGGCGCGAGCGGCGACCGCGCCACGGTAGCCGACCTCGTCATCCATGGCCGGAAGACCGTCGGTGAAGAGGAGTTCGGGTACGAACCGCGGGTCTCCTGCGAGCTCATCCGCATTCATCTGAAATCCTCCCTGGAACGGTTATCTTCCACGGTAGAGCAGTGCCTGGGCACCGGCAATCACATCCGCGGGACCGCGAAGGTGTGTCGCAACCAGTTCGTTACGAAAGCACTCGTGACAGTGCGTCCCTGACGAAGAGCGAGCGCACTTCGTCGATCTTCGTCGCCAGTTCGGGCGCGAGTTCGCTGGCCTTGGCGCGAGACGGTGCGTCCGTCCGACGCAGCAGCGCGGACATCGCCGATTCGATGAGCGCGACCTCGCGCTCCGCCCCCTGACGCAGGGAACGCAGGTGCCGCGGCTCGATGCCGTGGCGGTCGAGGGCGACGAGGCCGCGCAGCAGCGTGACCGTCGTCTCCTGGTAGCTCTCCTGCGCGATGATGACGCCGGTGCTGATCGCATCGTTGAGCAGCTGCGGGCCCGCACCGGCTGCGGCCAGCAGCTCGTCGCGACGGTATCTGCGCGGCGCCGGCGTGATCGAGGGCGGCGGAGCGAGCGGTGTCGCCTCCCCACCCGCATCGACGTCGTCGAGCTGCTCGCGGATCACGCTCAGCGGAAGATAGTGGTCGCGCTGCAGGGTGAGGCCGAGCCGCAGCCTCTCGATGTCCGACGCGGAGAACTTGCGGTAGCCGGACTCGGTTCGAGAGGGACTGACGATGCCCTGCACCTCGAGGAAGCGCAGTTTGCTGGAGGTGAGGTCGGGGAACTCCGGTGTGAGCCGAGCGAGGACCTGGCCGATGCTCAGCAAGCCCGCGGACGCGGAACGTTCGCGGGCGGGAGTAGCCGCCATCAGTCGTTCGCCGCCGCGCGATCGCGAGGGGAGGCGAAGAAGTTCAGGCGGAACTTGCCGACACGCAGTTCCGAGCCGTCGACGAGCGGGCTGCGGTCGACGCGCTCCCCGTTGACGTACGTTCCGTTGAGTGAGCGCTGATCGATGATCTCGAACGTCGATCCGGTGCGGGTGATCTCGGCATGACGACGGGACACGGTCACGTCGTCGAAGAAGATATCGGCCTCCGGGTGACGGCCGACCGTGGTCACGTCGGTGTCGAGGAGGTAGCGCGCACCGGCGAGGGCGCCGGAACGGACCAGCAGCAACGCCGATCCTGCGGGGAGGGCGCTGATCGCGCTCTGCTCCACATCGGTGAGTTCCACCCCGAACGGCACGAATGACAGGTCGGAATCGTGCCCGAACGTCTGCGTCACGTCATGTCTCTGCTCACCGGAACGGTGGATCGCGGCTTCTCCGGCCGGTCGGCTGTCGCTGTCAGTCACTGTGCCCTCCTTGGTTGTCCAGACTAACGGATGCCGCGGCCCTCGCGGGAGGCCGCTTTCACACTCAGCCACCACATACCGGTGTTTCCTAGGGTGGAGCCGTGAAGACCAAAGCCTTGCGGCGCCCGGCGACCCCGATCGCCCTCGCCGCCACCCTGCTCGCTGCGTTCCTCGTTCTCTTCTCGCCGCTCTCGGCCTCCGCGCACGACGCGCTCGTGTCGTCGTCTCCGGCCGCGGACGAGTCCGTCGAGACCGTGCCTTCGGCGTTGACACTCACCTTCAGCGCGAAGCTCATCGACGGCGACGGCGCGACCGAGGTCGTCGTCACCGGCCCCGACGGTTCCTCGATCACCGACGGCGCAGCGACGGTCGACGGCGCGATCGTCACCCAGCCGCTGCAGGGCTCGGGCCCGGCCGGCGAGTACCACGTCATCTGGAAGGTCGTCTCGAGCGACGGTCATCCCACCTCCGGCGAGTACTCCTTCACCGTGACCGTCGGCGACGATGCGGCTCCGACAGAGGAACCCACTGCCGCCCCCACGTCCGCGGCACCGACGGCCGAGCAGACTGCCGCCCCCGAGGCGACCACGACGCCGGCGGCGGATTCCGGTGACGCCGAAGGTGGGTCCCCGTGGATCTGGGTACTCGTGATCGTCGCGGTGCTGGTCGTCGCCGGCGTGGTCACGTGGATCGTCGTGAGCCGCCGTCGTGGCGGTTCCGCGACCGGTTCCGACGCCCCCGTAGAGCGATAGGCTTAAGGCATGCCACATTACGACGTCGTCATCCTTGGTGCAGGTCCTGGCGGATACGTCGCTGCGGTTCGCAGCGCGCAGCTCGGTCTGTCCACCGCCATCATCGAGGAGAAGTACTGGGGCGGTGTCTGCCTCAACGTCGGCTGCATCCCGTCCAAGGCGCTCCTGAAGAACGCGGAGCTCGCGCACACCCTGAATCACAAGGCTGATTTCTTCGGAATCTCCGGCGAGTTCACGATCGACTACGGCAAGGCGTTCGACCGCAGCCGCGTGGTCGCCGATGGCCGCGTCAAGGGCATCCACTTCCTGATGAAGAAGAACAAGGTGACCGAGTACGACGGTCGCGGCACCTTCACCGGCCCCAAGGCCATCTCGGTCGCCAAGGCCGACGGCTCGACTGAAGAGGTCACCTTCGACAACGTGATCATCGCGACCGGCTCCAAGGTGCGCCTGCTGCCCGGTGTGACGCTCAGCGAGAACGTCGTCACGTACGAAGAGCAGATCATGAGCCGTGAGCTGCCCGAATCGATCGTCATCGTCGGCGCCGGCGCCATCGGCATGGAGTTCGCCTACGTGATGACGAACTACGGCGTGAAGGTCACGATCATCGAGTTCCTCGACCGCGCGCTCCCCAACGAGGACGCCGACGTGTCGAAGGAGATCGCGAAGCAGTACAAGAACTACGGCGTCGACATCCTCACCTCCACCAAGGTGGAGTCGGTCGTCGACAACGGCTCGTCCGTCACCGTCACCTACACCGCCAAGGACGGGCAGCAGTCGTCGATCGAGGCCGGCAAGGTCCTCATGTCGGTCGGATTCGCCCCGAACATCGAGGGCTTCGGCCTCGAGGCCACGGGTGTGAAGCTGACCGAGCGCGGCGCGATCGACATCGACGACCACATGCGCACCAACGTCGAGGGCATCTACGCCATCGGCGACGTGACCGCCAAGCTGCAGCTCGCCCACGTGGCCGAGGCACAGGGTGTCGTCGCGGCCGAGACCATCGGCGGCGCGGAGACGCAGACGCTGGGCGACTACCGCATGATGCCGCGCGCGACGTTCTGCTCCCCGCAGGTGGCCTCGTTCGGCCTCACCGAGCAGCAGGCCAAGGACGAGGGGCGCGAGATCAAGGTCGCCACCTTCCCGTTCATGGCGAACGGCAAGGCGCACGGCCTCGGCGAGCCGGTCGGCTTCGTCAAGCTGATCGCCGACGCCGAGCACCTCGAGCTCATCGGCGCCCACATGATCGGCCCGGATGTCTCCGAGCTGCTGCCGGAGCTGACGCTGGCCCAAAAGTGGGACCTCACGGCTCTGGAGCTGGCCCGCAACGTGCACACGCACCCGACGCTGTCGGAGGCGCTGCAGGAGGGCTTCCACGGGCTCGCCGGCCACATGATCAACTTCTGATCCACCCCCTCGAAGG
>NZ_JBLVOH010000244.1:19940-25371 GCF_053543675.1 Microbacterium umsixpiens | reverse complement strand
GACCGGGCCTTCGTGCGTCAGAGGCCGTGCGTCAGAGGCCGTGTGTCAGAGGCCGCGCATCGTGAGGAGCCCGGCCGTCCATCCCCGCGCCGGCGGCGAGCCGAGTGCGCGCATCAGGAGCTCCCTGCTGCGGACCACGGGCATCGGCGCCGGAGCACCCATCGACATGTAGAACGCCGAGCGCCGCTGTGCGCGCGACGCAGAGCGCAGGACGTGCCACTCGAACCTCGCCAGCTCCGGCATCCGATGCGGCAGCGACCGCGCGAGCTCGGACGCGAGACGAGCGGCGTCCACCCACCCCAGGTTCATCCCCTGCCCGCCGATCGGACTGATCTCGTGCGCGGCGTCTCCGAGGAGCACCACCCGACCCCTGGTCAGCCGTGTCGCCCGGTGCTGTGCGGCGACGAAGGAGGTCGGCTCCGCATCGGGCGGGAGTTCGATGGCGATCCCGGTGCGCGCCTCGATCGCCGCGCGAAAGGCCTCGGGGTCACGCAGATCCCCGTCGGACCCTTCGCGTACGACCCAGCGCCGAACCCCTCCGGGAAGCGGGAAGGACTCGACGAGCCCTTCCGGTTCGCAGTGCAGGACGGCACGCGCGCCCGGCGTCACGTCTTCGACGTCGAGCATCGAGTACGACGCGCGTCCCGGACGACGGCGCCAGCCGAGATCGAGATCATCGCGCAGACGGCTGCGCACCCCGTCCGCCCCCACGACGATCGACGCCGTGAACCTGCGCGCTCCCGCCCCGCTCTGCGTCAAGACCTGAACAGCATCGGCGGTCTCCCGCACACTCTGCACCGTGCACCCGGGGATCAACGCATCCGGGGAGAGCATCTGCAGGCGGGCTCGGAGCAGCGCGCTCGTCCGTGGCTGCGGGAGGATCAGGACGGGGCGGTCCGGGCCGAAGGTCAGCGTGGCCAGGGTCCTGCGGCGACTGCGCACCTCTCCGCCTTCGAGCCGCAGCGCTTCCGATCGGACGTCCGGCCCGACTCCGGCCGCATCGAGAGCGTCCAGCCCCGGGCGATGGATGCCGATCGCCCTGGTCCTATCGTCGGCATCCGTGCGCCGCTCGCAGACGACCACCCGCAATCCGTCCTGCAGCAGCACGCAGGCCAGGAGCAGACCGACGGGCCCCGCTCCCACGATCAGCACGTCATGATCGGGCACTGCCCTCCTCCCACCGCAGCTCCAGCCGCGAGGGCAGTCCCCCGCGGACGGTCCACCCGGTGGGAGCGATCGCCGTCAGCTCGGCGACCGTGTACGAGCGTCGGATGCTGATGAGACCGTCTTCGCGGATGAACGAGTCGGCGAGGAGGGTGCGCGAGATCGGCCAGGTCGCCGCGGCGAACAGCACATGAGCGGTTCGGCTCCGGGCGATGTCGTGGTGGGACACCAGCCCGCCCGGCGCGACGAGCCGCATCGAGTCGCTGAGCACCGTCTGGAGCTCGTCCTCGTCCAGATGGTGCAGCACGTGATTGGACAGCACGACATCGTAGGTGTCGCCCGCGTCGACCAGCTCGGTCGTCAGCGCCCGTCGATAGCGGATGCCGGCGCCCCGGTCGTGCGTCGAGGCCCACCGGATCGCCCGCTCATCGGCGTCGAGGGCGGTGATCTCGGCGTCGAACCCGTCGTGACGCAGCCGCCCGGCGAGCAGGCGGCAGAGGTCTCCCCCGCCGGCTCCGACATCGAGGATGCGCAGTCGCCCCGCCCGCTCCGCGCGCGGCCGGATGTCGCGGCGATAGAGCGTGCCCGGACGCGAGACCAGCGCGTTCACGAAGCCGAACCGCCCGTAGGTCCGCGCCAGCATTCGCGCATCGGCGTGCGGGTCGTCCATCAGCTCACGGGTCTCGACGTCCCTGACCGCCAGGGCTGGACTCATGAGGCCGAAGGGGCGACGACGGTGAGCAGCGCGCTCTCGGCGGTCAGTCCCGGCCCGAATGCCATCGCGGCGACGCGCTCGCCCGCTGCCGCGCCCTCCTCCTCCAAGATGCGCTTGAGGACGAAGAGCACCGTGGCGCTGGACATGTTGCCGTTCTCGCGCAGGACCTCGCGGGCGGGGTGCAGCTGCGCATCGCTGAGATGCATCCGCTCCTGCACCCGGTCCAGGATGCTGCGACCCCCGGGGTGGATCGCCCAATGCTCGACCTTCTGCCCCACCCGCCCCGCCTCGAAAGCCTCGGCCATCTCCGCATCAGCGGAATACAGCGGCCGGAGCGCGCCGATGATGGTCTCCCCGATGATCTGCGGGACGGCGGTGGAGAGGATCATTTCGAATCCGGTGTCGCCGATCGTCCAGGCCATGTCCTTCTCGCCCTCCGGGGCGATGGCCGTGTGGAACCGGTCCAACCGCAGGGCGGGTGATGTCGACGGAAGGTCGCGGGCCGTGACGATGCCGGCCGCCGCACCGTCGGCGAACAGCGAGGAGGCGACGATCGTGTCCGGGTTCTCCGAGGAGCGCAGATGCAGGGTGCACAGCTCGACGCTGACGACCAGGACGACCGCGTTCTCGTCGGCGATGCAGAACTGGCTCGCCGCCCGCAGCGCCGGCATCGACGCGTAGCAGCCCATGAACCCGAGGTGGAAGCGCTGCACCGCATCGGACAGCCCGAGAGCACGCACGATCTCGTATTCCGGTCCGGGAGCATGGAACCCGGTGCAGGACACCGTGATGACGTGCGTCACATCCTCCGGGGCGATCTCGGGATCGGCGTCGAGGGCCCGCCGCGCGACATCGACGAAGAGCCGGGCGGCCTCCCGGGTGTAGATGTCGTTGCGCGCCTTCGTGCCCGGAGCCAGCAGCTCGCCGGAACGCCGGTCGAAGAAGATGGGATCGGCCACGTCGGAGTCGAGCGACAACTCGTCGATCACGGTGTGGCGCCGGTCGATGCCCGAGACGTTGAACGACGTCGTGACGATCCGCTGCGCCAATCGTCCGAGGTCGGGCTGCTGGGCGAAGACGTCGCGCACCTGCTCCTGGACGAGGACGGTGTCGGGGACGATCGTCTGCAGCGATCGGAGCACAGGCGGTCGACTCATGCTGTCACTCAAGCACGCGGTGTCGTCCCGGGGAAAGGGGTTGCGTTCGACTCGGCCGTCTGACTAGAAGCCGAGGGCGCGGGCGAGCTTGGAACCGGATGCCGATTCCCGGCCTCCCGCGGCCAGGACGGCGCGCTCCACCGCAGCGAAGAAGGCGGCGCGCGCCTCGTCGTCTGCCGGGGCTGCGGGACCGAGCTCCATCTCCCACTCGCGCCATTCGCGCTGCACGTCGCTGCGGAGATCCGTCGCCTGCACCCGGTCGTCGACGAACTCGGCCACGACTCCCGCGGGACCGGTGAGCAGGTAGGCTGTGCGGTCGTTGCGGATGCGGGCGAGCGGGGTGAGCGGCGCGGTCGTCCAGGCGGACACGGTGTCGGCCACGGCCGCGGGGAGCTCGTCGTCCTCACCGAGCGGCCACCCGAGTTCGAGCCGGCCGTCGCCCTCTCGCGGTCCTTTCACATGCCAGCCCTCGTCCGGGCCGCCGGTGCGACGGCGCAGCGCCACCCCAGCACGGGCGAGATCGCCGTCAGCGGTGTCGAAGTACTGCGCGTCGAGCGCCCGGGCTTCCCCGGCGGTGACGGCGTCGACCCCGGGGATCGCTTCCCAGACCGGCAGCGGGGTCTCGCCGTCGACGTCGTATTTGCGCTCGACTTCGACCGTGCGGGACGGTTCAGTCATCGTCGTTGAGAGTGAGATCCTCGAGAGACTCTTCGAACCAGTAGTCGACCTCGGTCGGCCCATCGTTCGGGCCGGTGTTGTGCGGTTCGCTACGGCGGTTGTACACCACCTGCGTCTCGCTGTAGGGGACGATCAGCTTGTCGTCCGCGTCGCCGAGGGGGATGATCTGCCCGTCCAGCGGGCCGCCGTGAAGCCGTGCAAGTGCCATGTGCTTCAGGGTAGCCCCGACATCGGACTATCCGTGCGAGGCCCGGCGGATTCAGCCGAGGACGATGCCGAGGAGCGCGCCGACGATCATCCACGGTCCGAAGGCGATGCGGGTGGCCCCGTGTGCTCGGCGCAGGAGGATGAGCACGAGCGCGTAGAGCGCCCCGAGCACGAACGCCGAGGCGGCTCCGATCGCGAGCGACTGCCAGCCGTGCCAGCCGAGCACGAACCCGATGACCGCGGCGAGCTTCACATCGCCGCCACCCATCCCCGCACGACTGATCCCCCGCAGCACGGCGTAGAAGCCACCCAGGATCACCATGCCGAGGAGGGCGCGCAGGAACGCGGTGCTCTGCCCCGTGACCAGGGCGTCGCCGGCACCGAGCACGATCAGGGCGGCGAGCGTCGGCAGCACGATGCGATTCGGGAGGCGGTGCGTGCGCGCATCGATCACGATCAGCCATCCACCGACGCCCGCCAGCATCACGTGCACGAGCGAGAGGAGTGCGAGCCGGGGATCCATACGCGCAGGTTAGGAGATCTGCGGGCCCGGTGCCGACGCCCTGTGGAGAACTCCGCCGATGTCCGATGTACGAACTATCGTCATCCACACGACTTGTTATATTAGAATATATCTTCGAGAAAGGATGCAGGGTGATCGGTCTCGATGCGCTGGCCTCCCTCTCGCCGGCGAGCGACTCCCGCGCGGGAGAAGTGCTGCGACTGCGCCGCGAGATCAGCCGGATGCAACGGCGGCGCAGCGAGCATACGCTCCTCCCCCTCGACCCCGCCTTCTCCGCCCTCCTCCCCGAGGAGGGCCTGCAGACCGGCACCTCCTACACCGTCTCCCCCTCGCCGAGCCTGGTGCTCGCACTGCTCAGCGCCGCATCGCAGAAGGGGCACTGGTGCGCCGTCGTCGGCATGCCGACACTCGGCGTCGAAGCAGCGGCCGCATTCGGCATCGATCTCGCCCGTCTGATCCTCGTCCCCGACCCGGGAGAACGCTGGCTCGCGGCGACCTCCGCGCTGGCCGAGGTCGTACCCCTGATCGTCGTGCACCCCGCCACACGGGCACGGGATGCCGATGTCTCCCGCCTGAGCGCACGCCTGCGCGATCGCGGATGCACGCTCCTGGTCACCGAGACGCCCGGCATCGGACGATGGCCGCAGAGCGAGGGGACGATACGCCTGCAGGACCCGCACTGGCACGGCCTCGGCGCCGGCTGGGGCCTGCTCTCCGACTGCACGGTGACCGTGACCGCGCAGACCCGGCACACCTCTCGCCCGTCGAGCGTGCAGGTGCGGCTGCCGGGAGGCCACGGCGCCGTCGAGACCGTCGGGGCCGAGCTCACCGCGCTGCCCGCGCTCCCGCCCGAGATCATCGGCCGGGGCGAGGATGCTCCCCCCGAACTCCTGCGATGGGCGGAAGCCGGATGAACAGTCCGCTCCGCGTGCTCGTGCTGTGGTTCCCCGACTGGCCCCTGCGGGCCGCGCTCGGCCGCCCGCCCCC
>NZ_JBLVOH010000244.1:18896-19920 GCF_053543675.1 Microbacterium umsixpiens | reverse complement strand
CCGCCTCCGCCAGGGAGCACGGCGTGCGCACCGGTCAGCGCCGCCGCGTCGCACAGGGCCATCTCTCCTCGCTGCGCGTGCTCCCCCACGACCCCGACCGTGACGAGCGCGCCTTCCTCCCCGTGCTGCACCTCATCGAGAAGCAGGCACCCGGGGTCACCCTGCTGCGGCCGGGACTCGCGATCGTCCGTGCCCGGGGCATCTCCCGCTATCACGGCGGAGAGGCGGAAGCGGCCGAGGCGCTCACCACCGTCCTCGCGGAGGCCGGTCTCCCCGAGGTGCGCATCGGCGTCGCGGACGGCCCGTTCACCGCCGAGATCGCCGCGCGGGGACCCACCCCCTGCACGGTCGTGCCGCCCGGCGGATCCCGGGAGTTCCTCGCCCCCTACCCCGTGCAGGTGCTGCGCGACGAGCAGATCGCCGGTCTCCTCGTCCGACTCGGGGTGCGCACCCTCGGCGAGTTCACCGCGCTCACCCCGCTCGACGTGCGCGACCGCTTCGGTGAACACGGCGCACGTCTGCACGCTCTCGCCGCCGGCGCCGACTCCCGTCCGCTGACGCCGCGTCCGCCCGACCCCGAGCTCGTTCGGGACATCGAGTTCGACTCGCCGCTGGCCGGAGCGGATCAGGTCGCCTTCGCGGTGCGGCAGACGGCGGATGCGGTCATGCTCGCACTCGGCGACGCCTCGGTCGTGTGCACGGAGGTGCGGATCGATCTCACCGATGACAACGGCGTGGTCTTCTCCCGGGCCTGGCTGCATCCGACGTGCTTCGACGCCTCCGATCTCGTCGACCGGGTGCGCTGGCAGCTGGAGGCACTGGCCGCGCAGTCGGCGAAGGAGCCGGTCGATGAGGCACGGGCGTTCGGCGGCATCATGGCGGTGCGCATCGTCCCCGCCGCCGTGGACGACGCCGCCCATCACCAGCCGGGGCTCTTCGGATCCGGCACCGACGAGCGCCTGCACCATGCGGTCTCCCGCGTGCAGACCATGCTGGGCCATCAGGGCGTCGTCACCGCCGCGGT
>NZ_JBLVOH010000244.1:11114-18876 GCF_053543675.1 Microbacterium umsixpiens | reverse complement strand
GGCGGCCGCTGGCTCGCCGATCGGCAGGTGTTGACGCCCTGGGGCGAGCGCACGGTCCCCCCGCGCGACCCGGAATCGCCCTGGCCGGGGAGCCTGCCCGATCCGCTCCCGGCAGAGGTGTTCCGCCCGCCGCGTCCGATCGGAGTGCTGTCCGCGGACGAGACCACGATCACCATCGATGAGCGCGGGGCGCTCTCGAGCGATCCCGCCCGCATCGACGGGGCGGCCGTGCAAGCGTGGGCCGGCCCCTGGCCCATCCACGAGCGTCGCTGGTCGTCCGGCGGGGGCAAGCGCGGGCACCGACTGCAGATCGTCGACGACCGCGACCGCGCCTGGCTGGTCTTCCACACCGGCGAGCGCTGGTGGGCCGAGGGGAGGTATCGCTGATGGGCTGGCACAACCCGCCCCTCTCCTGGAAAGACCTGGAGCGCACCCTCAGCGGCGACGAGTCGCCCCCGCCCCCTCCCGGCGCCGAGCCGCGCGGCCAGCGGACGGATCCAGGGCCGGTGAGCCGGCGCCGCAAGCGCACTCCGCCCACCGCCATCGCTCGCCCCGAGGATGCGGTCCCCTACGCCGAGTTGCACGCCCATTCCTCGTACTCGTTCCTCGACGGCGCCTCCTCCCCCGAGGATCTCCTCGCCGAGGCCGACCGTCTCGGCCTGACCGCCCTCGCCCTCACCGACCACGACGGCTTCTACGGCGCGGCCCGCTTCGCCGAGGTCGCCGACCTCATGGAGAGTCCGCTGCAGACGGTGTTCGGAGCCGAGTTGTCGCTCGACCTGCCCGCACCGCAACGAGGCTCCGCCGATCCCGCTGGGGAGCATCTGCTGGTCCTCGCTCGCGGGATGGAGGGCTACCACCGGCTCTCGGGCGCGATCTCCGCCGCACAGCTGCGCGGTGGAGAGAAAGGGCGTCCCGTCTATGACCTCGACGATCTCGCCGCGCGCGCGGGCGGGCACTGGACGATCCTGACCGGATGCCGCAAAGGTGCGGTGCGCCGTGGGCTCGCGGCCGGAGACGCGGCCACTCCGCTGCGCTCCCTCGTCGACCTGTTCGGAGCCGACAACGTCGCCGTCGAGCTCTTCGACCACGGCGACCCCCTGGACACCCGCCGTAACGACGCCCTCGCCGATCACGCCCGTCGGATGCGGCTGCCGGTGGTCGCGACCAACAACGTGCACTACGCCACCCCCGCACAGGCACCGCTCGCCGAGGCGGTGGCCGCGGTCCGCGCGGTGCGCAGCATGGATGAGCTCGACGGCTGGCTGCCCGCCCACGGCGGCGCGCATCTGCGCAGCGGAGCCGAGATGTCCGCCCGCTTCCAGCGCTACCCCGGCGCGATCTCGTACGGGCTCGAGCTGGCCGCGGCATCCGCCTTCCCCCTGCGTCTCGCACGACCGGCGCTCCCCCAGCAGCAGGTACCGGAGGGGCACACGCCGATGAGCTGGCTGCGTCGCCTGGTCTGGGAGGCCGTGCCGTCGAAGTACCCCCGGCTGGACGACGCCGGCCACCGCCGCATCGAACGCGAGCTGGACGTGATCGAGGAGAAGGACTTCCCCGGTTACTTCCTGATCGTGCACGGCATCGTCGCGGAGGCGCGCAGACGCGGCATCCTCTGCCAGGGCCGGGGGTCGGCCGCGGCGAGCGCGGTCTGCTACCTGCTGGGGATCACCGCGGTCGACCCGATCCTCTACCGCCTCCCCTTCGAGCGCTTCCTCGCGACCACGCGGACGGAGGAGCCGGACATCGACGTGGACTTCGACTCCGACCGCCGTGAGGAGATCATCCAGTGGGTGTACCGGGAGTACGGGAGGGAGCGGGCCGCCCAGGTGGCGAACGTCATCCAGTACCGTCCGAAGAACGCGGTGCGCGACATGGCGAGAGCGCTCGGCCATTCCCCCGGGCAGCAGGATGCCTGGTCACGCCAGGTGGACGGCTGGGGTGTGGGGCTCGAGCCCGTCGAGGGTCATGACATCCCGGAGAACGTGCTCGCCTACGCGGGTGAGCTGCTGAAGGCACCCCGTCACCTCGGCATCCACTCCGGGGGCATGGTGCTCACCGCGCGCCCGGTCGGCGAGGTCGTGCCGGTGGAGCATGCCCGCATGGAGAACCGCACCGTCATCCAGTGGGACAAGGACGACTCCGCCTTCATGGGCCTGGTGAAGTTCGACCTGCTGGGGCTCGGGATGCTCGCCGCCCTCCAGCACTGCTTCGACCTGATCCGGGAGAACACCGGCGAGGAGTGGACGCTGGAGAGCATCCCCAAAGAGGAGGCGGGGGTGTATGACATGCTCTGTCGCGCGGATTCGATCGGAGTCTTCCAGGTGGAGTCCCGTGCGCAGATCGGCCTGCTCCCCCGCCTGCAACCCCGCTGCTTCTACGACCTCGCCATCCAGATCGCGCTCATCCGTCCCGGTCCCATCCAGGGTGGGGCCGTGCACCCCTTCGTGCGGCGAAAGATCGCGAAGGATCGTGTCGACGAGGAGAACCGGGAGCGCCTGGCCAGGGGCGAGGAACCCGTGGACTTCACGATCCCCTACCCGCACAGCGACCTGGAGGACATCCTCAAACGCACGCTGGGCATCCCGATCTTCCAGGAGCAGCTCATCCAGATGGCGACGGCCATCGGCGACTGCACGGCCGACGAGGCCGACCTGCTCCGCCGGGCGATGGGGTCGAAGCGCGGCCTGGAGAAGATCGAGAAGGTCAGAGACAAGCTGTACGCCGGCATGGCCAGGCGCGGCCTCGTCGATGAGGCGGCCGATCGCATCTACGCCCAGATCCAGGCGTTCTCCAACTTCGGCTTCGCGGAGTCGCATTCACTGTCGTTCGCTCTGCTCGTCTACGCCAGCTCCTGGCTGAAGCTGCACTACCCCGCCGCCTTCCTCGCCGGCCTGCTGCGCTCGCAGCCCATGGGCTTCTACTCTGCGGCGACCCTCACCGCGGATGCCCGACGGCACGGGGTGGAGGTGCGTCGTCCCGATCTGCACGTCTCGGGGGCGACGGAGATGCTGGAGCCTCTCGACGAGGGCGCGTCCGCGCAGGGGCCGACCGGCCGGGAGGACTGCCTCGACGATCCGCAACCGCCCACCCTCCGCTTCGACAGGGAGGCCCCGGACGAGTCCGCGGCACATCGACGGGACGGTGGATCCGCGGTGCGACTGGGGCTCAGCGGCATCCGCGGGATCGGCGTGCCGATGGCGGAGAAGATCGTCGCCGAGCGTGAGGCGCATGGACGCTACCGGGACCTTCACGATCTGGTCCGCCGGACGGATGCCACCGCCACGCAGCTGGAGGCGCTCGCCACCGCCGGCGCCTTCGACTGCCTGGGACTGGAGCGCCGAGAGGCCATCTGGCTTGCCGGCGCCGCGGCGGACGACCGCTCCCGCTTCCTTCCGGGGACCACCGTCGCCGTGCAGCCGCCCCTGTTCGCGGATCAGACCAGCTACGAGCGGCTCTCGGCGGACCTCTGGGCGACCGGGGTGTCGACCGACGACCATCCGATGGCGCACTTCCGGGAGGCACTGCGCACCCGCGGGGTGCTCACCGCCGCCGATCTGCAGGGCCACGAGGTCGGTCGCCGTATCGAGGTCGCCGGTCTCGTGACCCATCGCCAGCGACCGGCGACCGCATCCGGGATCACCTTCGTCAACCTCGAGGACGAGAGCGGCCTGGTGAACATCGTCTGCTCGGCCGGGGTCTGGAACCGTTACCGCCGTGTCGCCAGGGAATCACCGGCGCTCATCATCCGCGGCATCCTGGAGCGGTCGGCCGAGGGCGTGGTCAACGTGCTCGCCGACGGTTTCGAGGATATGCGCACCGGTCTCACACATCGGTCTCGGGACTTCCGTTGAGGGCGACCGCTCCGCATCACCAGAAGCGCTCGGGCTCCTCCACCGGGGGCCGATCCGCGCCACCCCATCGGTCGGCTTCGGCCTTCGCCGCATCGGCGGCCGCGTCGGCGCCGCGCAGCGCGATCTTGGCTCCGGTCGCTCCGGGGCCGATGGGATCGACCAGCAGAGTGGTGCGTGCCCCGATCCCGCCGATGGTCACCGTGCACTCCAGCACCCGGCCGATCCATCGCGAGAAATCGCCGCCCGGCTCCTCCGTGCGGCGGTAGCGGATGCCCGTGTCGAGGTCGACGAGAGCGAGGACGACGGGTTCATCGGTGAGCGGATCGACCTGCTCCGTCACCTCGACCCGGTGGCCGTGGGTGATGGCGACCTGAGCGGGGAGCACGAGCATTCTGTCCATGAGTCCACCCTAGGCATCGCCGCCGGGAAGACAACAGGCGACCGTAATCGCAACATTCGTAAATTTCTTTGTCCCCCAAATGGCGGACAAGCCGATTAAGCGGTACTCTGCTCAGGTAGCGGGGGCTACAGGCTGAGATCTGGGGAGATCAGCCGAGAGCGCAGCGAGAACTTCGCCGCCTCCCCAACCGTCCGGGAAGGACGGTCAGCCCTCTCGGCGGTACCGTCTGGGGCGGATCGTTCGGGAGGGCATACCCCGCCGACTAGCTCTGATCCCCGACGTGGCCCGGTGCGGTGAGCGACAGCACCCGCTCGACGAAGGCGGCGTACTCGTTCATGTAGTGCTGCAGGAACTCCCGCGTGCCGGCATCCTTCACCTCGCCGTCCGCGCCGAAGACCTCCGGATCGAACGTGATGTACGCCTCCGGGGCGTTCAGTTGCGGGGCGTTGAGGAAGCTCAGGACGCTGCGCATCGACGACTGCATCACTGCCGTACCGATGGCTCCGGTGGAAGCGCCGATGATGCCGGTGGGCTTGCGGGCGAAGGAGTTGTGGCCCCAGGGGCGGGAACCCCAGTCGATGGCGTTCTTCAACGCACCGGGGATGGAGCGGTTGTACTCGGGCGACACCAGCAGCAGCCCCTCGGAACCCTCGATGGCGCGCTTGAACTCCGTCACCGCGGCGACCGGATCGAGCTCGTCGTCGCGGTTGTAGAGCGGCAGGTCCCGGATCGGAATCTCGACGAGCTCCAGGCTGGGCGGCGCGAGCCCCACGAGCGCTTTCGCGAGGATCCGATTGATCGAGTCCTGCGCGAGACTTCCGACGAGATAGCCGATGCGATGCGTCATGTGTGCTCCGCAGGGAGGGCAGTCGGTCGAGTGCGTCAGCGTGATCCCCGCGTCCTTCCATTTCCAGGATATCTCCGGGATGGGGGCTTGCCGCAAGACCCCACCCATGCGGCAGAATCGACCCTCGCTCGTGCGATCCGGCCCTCGCGCGTGAAGGAGACCCATGTCTTTCGACCCCTTCCACCTGCCTGCGAATCTGGGCGCGAAATCCACCCCCGCCCTTCTCGACGCCGACCGCGATCACCTCGGACGGATCGCCGACACCCTGGAGGAGCAGCGCAGCGAAGTCACCAGACGCCTCGCCGAGGTACGCCGCCAGCGTGCGGGATTCGGCGACAGCGCCGTGGACCGCGACCTGGAGATCCGACGCCTGAGCGGGCGACTCCGGATCCTGCAGCGGTTCGGCATCGACATCTGCCTGGGCAGGATGACGCCGGCAGAAGGCGAACCGATCTACATCGGCCGCACGGGTCTGGCTGCGGCGGACGGCACCCGGCTGCTCGTCGACTGGCGGACCCCGGCGGCCGAACCGTACTTCGCCGCGACCATGGAGGATCCGCGCGGCATCGTCTCGCGCCGGCGATACCGCTGGACGGACGGTCGCATCAGTGACTACTGGGACGAGGCGCTCACGCCCGCCGGGTTCGACGGCGCAGCGTCTCTCGACGATCAGTCCGCATTCATCGCCAGCCTCGGCACGCATCGCACATCACGGATGCGCGACGTGCTCGCGACGATCCAGGCCGACCAGGATGCGATCATCCGCACTCGCTCGCCCGGCGCCCTCGTCGTGGACGGCGGTCCCGGCACCGGGAAGACCGTCGTCGCGCTGCACCGGGCCGCGCAGCTGTTGTATGCGGAACCGCGCCTGACCCAGAGCGCCGGAGGCATGCTGCTCGTCGGGCCGAACGCGCACTATCTCGCATACGTGGAAGATGTGCTGCCGAGTCTCGGCGAGGACACGGTGCGACTGTGCACGCTGCGGGACCTCGTCCCGGAGGGTGCGACCGCCGTCGACGAGACGGATGCGCGCGTGGCCTCGCTGAAGGCCTCACTCTCCCCCGACCTGATGCTCGATACCGCGGCGCGGTCGTTCGAGCGTCCGCCGCAGCATGCCATGCGCCTGGAGTCGCCCTGGGCCGACCTCTGGCTGAGCCGCCAGGAGTGGGTCGAGGTGTTCGCCGCCGCCGACCCCGCAGCGTCGCACAACGAAGCGCGCGACGAAGTGTGGGAGGAGATCCTGGAACTCCTGGTCGATCAGGTCGACGACGACGAGGTGCCGCCGCACGTGATCCGGCGCTGGCTGCGTCAGGACGACGACCTCACCGGGACGTTCGTGCGCGCCTGGCCGCTGCTGTCCCCGACCTCCGTGGTGGGGCGGATGTGGAACTCGCCCGCTCTGCTCCGGCAGTGCGCTCCGGAGCTGTCCGTGGACGACATCGCGCTGCTGCACCGGGAGGAGACGGCGCCGTGGACCACGGCGGATCTCCCGTTCCTGGACGCGGCGCGGCGCCGCATCGGCGACCCGGAGGCGGTGCGCGAGGAACACCGTCGTCAGGCGGTGATCGCCTCGGCGCAGGAGCAGATCTCCCACGTCGTCGACCACCTGATCGAAGACGACGACAGCGAGATGAAGGTGATGTCGATCCTGCGCGGGCAGGACGCACGGAACGTGCTGCTCGGCGTCGACGCCCCTCCGGCGCTCACCCCCGACGAGCTGGTCGGCCCCTTCGGACACATCGTCGTCGACGAAGCCCAGGAGTTGACGGATGCCGAATGGCGGATGCTCGTCGCCCGCTGCCCCTCGCGCAGCTTCACGGTCGTCGGCGATCGCGCGCAGGCACGGCACGGCTTCACCGAGACCTGGGAGGAGAGGCTCATGCGCATCGGTCTGCGCGATGTGCGGATCACCCACCTCGGCGTGAACTACCGGACACCGGCGGAGGTGATGGAGACGGCGGCACCCCTCGTGCTGGCGGCGATCCCGGACGCGAACGTGCCGACGTCGGTGCGAGAGAGCGGCGTTCCGGTGCGCTTCGGCGAAGCCTCATCACTGCCGGAGGTGCTGCACACCTGGCTCGACGCACATCCCGACGGCGTGGCGTGCGTCATCGGCGACCCCGGCTTCGCACCGACGGAGAGGGTGCGGTCGCTGACCCCCGAGGGCGCCAAGGGGCTCGAGTTCGACCTGGTCGCCCTCGTGCGGCCGGAGCAGTTCGGTGACGATGTGACCGGCGCCGTCGACCGCTACGTCGCCATGACCAGGACCACTCGCGAGCTGGTCATCCTGCGGTGAGCGGCGGATCCTCCGTCGTCAGGCCAGCGCGTCACGCAGCGTGAGGAGGTGGGCGCGGCTGAAGTCGGCCGCGCCTTTCGCGTCGCGGTCGGCGATCGCCTGGGCGAGCACGGCGTGCGCCTCGTGGTCCTCATCACCGCCGAACACCCGGCGGATGCGGAGCATCTCGACCATGGCCTCCCGCAGCCGCGGGGTGAAGCTGTCGAACAGATCGAGCAGGACCGGGTTGTGTGCTGCGGCGACGATCGACCGGTGGAAGACCGTGTCGGCGTCGACGTGGCTCTCGATATCCGAGCGGTGCGCAGCACGATCGGCCAGAGCACGGCGGAGGGCGCGCAGATCGGCGGGCGTGCGTCGTGGGGGGG
>NZ_JBLVOH010000244.1:0-11094 GCF_053543675.1 Microbacterium umsixpiens | reverse complement strand
CTCGATCGCGACCCTCGCCTCGATCACCGCGACGACTCCCGCTCGGCGGAGGACCGAGTCCCAGTCCTCCGGGGCGTCCAGCGCGGTGACGAAGACTCCTGACCCCTGCCGCGAGGCCAGGACCCCCCGCCCGGCGAGCTGACGGATCGCCTCGCGGACCGTGGAGCGCCCCACTCCGAGCTGCGGTGCGAGAGTCGTCTCGCCGGGGAGCTTCTCCCCCAGCGTCCACTCTCCCGCGCGGATCCGCTCCAGCAGCAGCTCCGCGGCCTGATCCGCCAGCGGTGCGCGCTTCACCTGCGCCATGATCGTCCGATCTCTCATCGATAGGTTTCGTCTACTTGTCTGAGGAGTTCTGCTACAGTCTAGCCATGTTCACGTCAGAGCACCTTCTTCTTCGCCGCCACGGCGGGGCATAGCCGGACCGGCTCCCCGTCGTGGAGTCGGACATGCGCCGGTCGCCTCTCTGAACGAAGGAAGCAGCACCGCCATGACCACGACCCCCGCCTCCCGCATCTCCACGCCGGCCGGTCCGGTACCCGCACACGCACCGTCCTGGAACCGGCAACGGCACTCGCAGATGCCCTCGCACCGCTACCGCGACGTGTTCTCGCGAGTGGAAGTCCCCCTGATCGAGCGCGACTGGCCCACGCACCGCCTGACTGCGGCGCCCCTGTGGGTGCCGGTCGATCTGCGCGACGGAAACCAAGCGCTCGCCGAGCCGATGGACCCCGAGCGGAAGCGGCGCTTCTTCGAGCTGATGGTCTCGATGGGCTACAAGGAGATCGAGGTCGGGTACCCCTCGGCGTCGCAGACGGATCACGACTTCGTCCGCCTCATCGCCGCGAGCGACATCGCGCCGGACGACGTGACCATCGTCGTCTTCACCCCGGCCCGTCGCGACCTCATCGAGCGCACGGTCGCCTCCATCCGCGGCATCCGCAATCCGGTCGTGATCCACATGTACACCGCGACGGCTCCGACCTGGCGCGACATGGTCCTCGGCTACGGCGAAGCCGATCTGAAGCAGCTCATCCTCGCCGGCGGTCGCGACGTGCTCGAGTTCGCCGGCGATCTGCCGAACGTGCGGTTCGAGTTCTCGCCCGAGGTGTTCAACCTCACCGAGCCCGACTACGTCCTGGACATCTGCGACGCCATGACCGACCTGTGGGATGCGACACCCGAGCGTCCGGTGATCCTGAACCTGCCCGCGACGGTCGAGGTGGCGACTCCCAACGTGTACGCCGACCAGATCGAGTACATGCACAAGAACCTGGCTCGCCGCGATGCGGTGATCCTCTCGGTGCATCCGCACAACGATCGCGGTACCGGGATCGCCTGCGCAGAGCTGGCCGTGCTCGCCGGAGCTCAGCGGGTGGAAGGCTGCATCTTCGGGAACGGCGAGCGCACCGGCAATGTCGACATCGCCACCCTCGCTCTCAACCTGCACGCACAGGGCATCGACCCGATGATCGACTTCTCCGACATCGACGAGATCCGCCGCACGGTCGAGTACTGCAACCGGATCGAGGTGCATGCCCGGCATCCCTACGTGGGCGACCTCGTGCACACGGCGTTCAGCGGGACCCATCAGGATGCGATCAAGAAGGGCTTCGCCGAGCACCGCGCCCGTGCGGCGGCAGGGGGGCGCCCGGAGCACGAGGTCGAGTGGCGGGTTCCCTACCTGCCGATCGATCCCGCCGACATCGGACGCGACTACGACGCGGTGATCCGTGTGAACTCGCAATCCGGCAAGGGCGGCATCGCCTACCTGCTGGAGACCGAGTACGGCGTCGAACTGCCCCGGCGCCTGCAGATCGACTTCGCCCGCCACGTGCAGCGCCACGCGGATGCGACCGGAGCGGAGATCACGGCCGCCGAGCTGTGGGATGTGTTCGGGAGCGCGTACATCCGCCCGGCCGCCGCGGCCGTCGAGCTCATCGCGTACGACATCGCCGAGAGCGCCGGCCGCACCCACACCGCCATCACGCTGCGCATCGACGGACACGAGCACGTCACCGACCACACCGAGGTCGGCCCGGTCGAGGCCCTCACCGCTGCACTCGACGCCCACGGCATCCGCGTCGATGTGGTCAGCCTGCATCAGACGAGCGTCGGCTCCGGCAACGACAGCGACGCACTGACCCTGTTGGAGCACCGCTCGTCGGGCGGCGACCGATGGATGGCCGGCCGAGGGCGCTCAGTGCTGGCAGCCACCCTGTCGGCCGTGATCGCCGCCGCGAACAGCATCCGCACCACCGTGCCGGTGGGCAGCGCCGCCTGATGGGGCTGCCGCGCTCGCGCCACCCCCATCAGTGCACGAGCGCCTTGAGCACGACGAACGCGATCCCGAACGACGCCGTTCCCAGCGCCCCGAGCAGGCGGACGGCCTGGGGACTGCCGCGGCGGAGGAATGCCACGTAGCCGAGGAAGGCGAGGATCACGACTCCCGACCACAGCGCGAGGTCGTTCGCGAGCCCGTCGGGGATCACGCGTGTCGTTCCGGCGAGCAGGATGATCGCCGGAACGGCCGCCGAGGTGAGCATGCCCAGGGAGTGCTTCACCGACGCGACGAACGCCGCCCGCACACCGACGCGCTCACCGCGAGCTCGCTCATCACGGTCGCTGACTCTCGCCACGGTGCCGGCGTAGACATGCGCACCCCAGAACACGAGGACCGTGACCGCTACGGAGATGAGAACCGCGAAGGATGTCTCCCCGTGCGCGGACGACACCGCGACGAGACCGCTGACGAGGATGGTGCCGTAGACGGCGGCCTCCGTCCCGAATCCGGGGCGCAGCACACGGTGCACACGCAGGATCCCGTCGTCCGCAGCAGACCTGTTCGTCGTCATCTCCGTCGCCGCTTCCGCTCGCCGCGCACGGCCCTCGTCGAGTTTCACTCATCTCCCGCCCGGAGTGGGACCTTCACGTCGCCACCGGCCTCCTCGGTGAGCCGCGCGCCCATCTGCACGAACGTCGGCTCGGCGATGAAACCACCGGCGAACAGCGCCTGCCCCTGCACGAACTGCGCGGACCGACGGATGGCCTCCTCCGAGGCGAAGCCGAACACGTCGGCGAGCTCGGCGAGGTCCCGGGGTGCATTGACCCGCATCAGCGCGAGGTTGTCGCACTGCGAGAGGACGTTGGGGTGGATCTTCGTCGGCCGCTGGGTGGAGAGCAGCAACCAGAGCCCGAACTTGCGCCCCTCGGCCGCGATCTGCACCAGCTGCTCCGTGAGGGCTCGCTCGACCGCCGTCTCCGGATTCGGCGAGCACAGGTTGTGCGCCTCATCGATCACGATCAGCAACGGGCGGCGCTCCTCCCGCCGGGACCAGAGGTGCTCGAGCACGGCGAGCGCGGCGACCTTCGGCTCCGGCCGGTGCTCGAAGCCACCGAGGTCGAGGACGGTCGCCCGCGGGCGCTGGTCGATCGTGTCCACCACCGACAGGGCACCGCGCGACCACAGTTCCCACTCCAGGACCTCGAGGTTCTCCATCCGGTTCGCGAGTCCGACCAGGGCGGGGTCGTCCGACGCGCGCAGGTCAGGGAGCATGTCGCGCGCGTCGAAGCTCTCGGCCTCCTGCTCGACATGGATCAGAGCGTTGTACTCCTCGGCGTCGGCGATGGGATCCATCCGCAGCACGGCCGCCTTCGATGAGGGCACCAGATCGACGAAGCGCACATGCAGCCGATCCCCGTCGCCCACACCTGCGCCAGAACGGAACACCCGGATGTCCGCCGCGGCGATCCGCGACGCATCCGCATCGTTCGCCGTGGCCCTGGTCTCGCGCAACCGGGTGAAGTCGCCGTTCGGATCGAGGATGAGCATCGGCAGCTCGGTCTCCAGTAGCAACTGCTCCAGCAGCACGCCGAGCGCGTACGTCTTGCCGCTCCCGCTCTGACCGACCCAGAAGGTGTGGCGGTTGAAACGCCGCGCGTCGAGTTCGGCTCTTACCCCGGCATCGCCGAGAACAGTTCCGATCGTGAGGTTCGTCATCGTCGCGGTACGCCCTTTCGTTCACGGTGTCCTGGCGATGATCGATATCATCCTCGATCCCGCGGGTGGGCGCTAGAGTCGGCGGCGTTGCGTCACGGGATCCCGATCGCGAAGCCCGGGGCCCAGGCCACGACCGCGTAGGACACGAACGGAGCGATGGCGAGCAGGATCACCCCGGTGACGACCACGCCCCGCGGTCGGCCGAGGAACGCGGCGAGGAGCATCGTGAGCACGTACAGGGCCACGACGATCACCGTCATCACCAGCGCGCTGCCTTCGCGGTGCTCGAGGAAGCAATTGCTCGTCGCCGGGTAGACCGCGGCGCACACGACGGGGCCCACCGGCACGGCCACGAGCCAGATGAGCGCGACTGTCCCCGCTGCCAACAGGGTGGCCGTCAACAGCAGCCCCCAGAGGACCGGTGGTCGGCGCGTCGATCGCTGCGCGCGCCCCTGCACGGAGGATGCGGTTTCGGTCATGCCACCAGAGTACGGATGCCGCGACAGGATCGGCATCCTGGCCCTGTGGGAAGCGCCCTCGGCTCGGGTGTGCTCTCCGACCCTGCCGAGGTCTCGATCCATCGGCCTGGTGCCGCTCGACCTGGAGAGCCCTTTCGCATACGAACGTTCCGATCACCAGCGTGAGCCAGCCGGGCACACCGACTTCCGCTCTCACCCGATGACCTTGCCCGGGTTGAGGATTCCGGCGGGGTCGAGCGCGGCCTTGATCGCTCGATGCATCTCGAGGACGGCGGGAGCGCCCCAGGGCTACTCTCACATCGTCATCGGTGCCGGAGCCATCGGATCCGCGGCCGCCTACTGGCTGGCGCAGGGCGGTGCAGAGCGCGTTCTCGTGCTCGAGCAGTTCGAGTTCGGCCATGCCTTCGGCTCCTCCGGCGACCATTCTCGGATCATTCGCCGCGCCTACCATCGCGAGGAGTACACCCGGCTCACGGATGCGATGTTCGCCGCCTGGGCCCAGGTCGAGGAGCGTTCGGGCCTTCAGGTCTACACGAAGACCGGCGGGATCGACCTCGCGGCCGCGGGCAGCCCCGGCGCGGCGGAGATCGACGGGTACCGCCGGGCGATGGATGCCGCGGGCATCCGCTACGACGAGCTGACGATCGACGACATCCGCACGCAGTATCCGCAGTGGAACGTGAGCGACGACACGATCGGGATTCATCAGGCGGATGGCGGCATCCTCGACATCCGCCGGTCGGTGTCCGCTCATGTGTCGCTCGCCCGGGCCGCCGGGGTCGAGTTCCGCTCGGGGGTGGTCGCGACCGGCGTGCGGGTCACGACGGGAGGGGTCACGGTCACGACGTCGGAGGGTTCGTTCGACGCTGGCCACCTCGTCGTCGCCGCCGGTTCGTGGCTGGCGACCTCATGCCTGACCTCGGCCTCTCCTTCGATCTCACGCTGAGTCAGGAGCAGGTCGGGTACTTCTCCTCATCGAACCTCGCGGAGTTCACTCCGGACAGGTTCCCCATCTGGATCCATCACGCCGACGAGGTGCACTACGGGTTCCCCGTCTACGGCGAAGCGGCGGTCAAGATCGCCCGGGACATGCGCGGGCGCTTCATCTCATCTGCCGAGCGGACGTTCGTGCCCGACGACACGGAGCCGCTGCTGCTCGGCGACTTCCTCCGGGAGCACCTTCCGGCCGCCGCCGGCCCGCTCCTGGTGAGCAAGACCTGCGTGTACGACATGCCCGCCGACCGCGACTTCGTGCTCGACACCATCCCCGGCCATCCCCATGTCGCGATGTTCAACGGCGCCGGCCACGCGGGCAAGTTCGCGAGCCTGATGGGGCGGATCCTCGCCGAACTGCTGACCGTCGGCCGCACCGAGCACGACATCTCCGCGTTCAGCCTGCGGCGGCCGGCGATCGTCGACCCCGACTTCGTGCCCGTCTTCCGGCTGGGGCCGGGGTGACGGGACGGCGGGCGCGTCAGCCTCATCC
Source organism: Microbacterium umsixpiens (assembly GCF_053543675.1). NCBI lineage: Bacteria > Bacillati > Actinomycetota > Actinomycetes > Micrococcales > Microbacteriaceae > Microbacterium > Microbacterium umsixpiens. The sequence goes on along the minus strand of NZ_JBLVOH010000244.1, from coordinate 5,132 downwards.
AGCAGTGCTGTCCCGCACCCCTGAGCGGAGGATGAGACCTCGGAGAAATGCGGCTGTGTCCTCCCAACCTGCAACGGCTTTGCAGGGGACGCCCATCGCGAGCACCGGATAGTCGTTCCCGTCGACGTCCAGACGGTCGCCGACGAAGAGCATGTCGTCGAGCGGGATGCCTGTCTGCTCGACGAGCCGCTTCATCCCGTAGGCCTTGTCGATACCGCGCTCGGTGATGTCGACCGAGGTCGAGCCACCCGACCGCACCTCCAGCTCCGGGAGGCGAGCGGCGACGGCGGCGCGCAGCGCATTCTTCTTCGTTCCGGTCGGGTCCCACGCGGACTTGGCACCGACGGGAGCGTGCTGGCCCAGCGCGGAGAATGTGACTTGCGACCCTCGGTCTTCGACGATCTCGCCCCAGGGCCTGGTCTCCCACAGGCCGAGTCGCCGAGCCTCCTCCTCCACGACAGCCATTGCCTCGGCTCGGGCGTCTGCGGCGAGGCTGCGGGCGTACACGGTCTCGACGCCGGCGAGTCCGATTCGGTAGTACTGGGTTCCGCAGGCAGGAAGCAGGTGAAAGCTGGAGAGAGTCGCGGCATCCGCCTCGGGCAGTCGATCCACGACTTGAACGAGGAACTGCTCGAGGCTTCCTCCCGAGATGATGGCGACGTCGATGCGGCCGGCGAGCGCACACAGCAGCCTTCCCATCACGGGGTGGATAGCGCTCTTCGACGGCGCGAGCGTGTCGTCGAGATCGAACGCGATCAGACGGGGAGCGCCGTCGTTCATTCGTTCCCTTCCGGGAGGGTCTCCGACGGCATCGGCACCTTCGCCGTGCTTCCCCGCACCACGAACTCGACCGCGGGCAAGTCGATCGGCGCGTGCTCCCGCTCTTCGATCAGCGCCACCAGTGTGCGGGCGCAGGCATTGCCCCACCGGAAGACGTCTTGTCGCACCGTGGTCAGCGGCGGTGTGATGTACGGCGCCAGCGGGATGTCGTCGAATCCCACCACCGAGAGGTCCTGCGGCACACGCAGACCCCGGTCGATCGCTGCCGAGATTCCCGCAATCGCCATGATGTCGTTGGCGTAGATGATCGCCGTCGGCGCTTCCGTCTGGTCGAGCAGCTCGTGCGTGGCTCGTGCTCCCGATCCTCCGGTGAAGTCCCCCTGCGCCACACCACCCGGCTCAAGCCCGAGCCGGCGCATCTCCGATTCCCAGGCTTCACGGCGCACGCGCGAGTGCACGTACCTGTCGCCCCCGGCGACATGGGCGATGCGCTGGTGACCGAGCGCATGCAGATGACGGACGGCGCGCCGGACGCCGGCCGCGTCGTCCAATCCGATGGGAGCACTCCCCTCGCCCTCGGGCGATCCGAGGACGACGTAGGGCACACCCAACGCAGCGAGCGCGCTCGGCCGCTCGTCGTCGACACGAAGGTCGGTGATGAACACTCCGTCGACGCGCGCTTCTCGCGCGAACCGCGAGTATGCCTCCTTCTCGGCGTCCTGTCCGTCTACGACCTGAAGCACCAGGGCATATCCGACCGTCGAGAGGTGGCTTTCCACACCGGCGACGAACTGAGCGAAGAACGGATCGGTGCTGACCAGTTCAGGGTCACGGAGGATCACGAGCCCCAGAGCCTGTGCGCGGCTCCGCGACAGGGCACGCGCTCGCGCATCCGGACGCCACTCGAGTTCACGGGCCGCCTGGAGGATGCGCTCCTTCGTCTCCTCACCCACACCTGGCCGACCATTGAACGCGAACGACACCGCGCTCTTGGAAACGCCGGCCCGAGCTGCGACGTCATCGATCGTCACCTTGCGGTCGCGCGGAGCCGCCGCCGCGATGGAGTCTCTCGCACCCGTACCACTATCCGGCGCTTCGGAGGGGGTCGCTGTCATGCTCGAATCGTATCCCACGTTTAGCCGGATTTAGTCACTCTGAGATCTCCAATATGGCCTGTGTCGCGCCGAATCCCGCCGACATGATCAGGGCGACCCCACCAGTTGACCAGATTGACCAAAACCGGTTTACTAAGAGAGTTGTCAACGCCGGGACCCGTCCGAGATCGATGCACGGGCACTCGGCGGACGGTCGTATCAGTGAGGAACACACGCCATGGGCAGTGACGCACCAGCGCAGGAATCGAACGTCGGGGTCCGCCGACGCGGCAGCACGCTGCGTCGCTGGCTCGGCGAGAATCCGCTCGGCCTGCTGTTGAGCGCCCCCTACATGCTCTTCGTCATCGTGGTGTTCCTGATCCCCTTCGGCTTCGGCATCTGGATGTCGGTGCACGACTTCTACTTCACCGCCCCGGGGGTGGAGGTGCCCCACCCCTTCGTGGGCTTCGAGAACTTCGCGACGGTCCTCGGCGACCCCGTTGTGCATCAGGCGTTCGGCAACCTCCTGATCTTCCTCGTGATCAACGTGCCGCTCACCGTCGTCCTCGGACTGCTGCTCTCGTCCGGGCTCGACGCCGTCGTGCACTGGAAGGGCTTCTTCCGCATCTCGTACTACGTTCCGTACGTGACGGCATCCGTCGCGACGCTCGCGGTCTGGATCTTCCTCTTCAACGGCAACGGCGTCGTGAACTCGATGCTCGGATCGCTCGCGCCCGACCCCTCGTGGCTCGCGAACCCGGCCCTGATCATGCCGCTCATCGCGGTGTACGTCACGTGGAAGAACCTCGGCTTCTACATCCTGCTCTACCTCGCCGCCCTGCAGAACGTGCCGAAGGAGCTGCACGAGGCCGCGCAGCTCGACGGGGCAGGACGCTGGCAGCGCTTCCGCTCGGTCACGCTCCCCGCCGTGCGCCCCGTGACCTCCCTCGTCGTGCTGCTGTCGATCATCACCACCGGCCAGATCTTCACCGAGCCGTACCTGCTGACCGGCGGCGGGCCGAACGGCGCATCGATGACCCCGGCGCTGCTCATGTACCAGCAGGGGATCCAGCAGGGGAAGCCTGATATCGCCGCCGCGATCGGGATGATCCTCGTCGTCGCCGTGATGATCGTCTCGCTCGTCTCGCGCCGCATCACGGAAGGCAGGACCCGATGACCGCCACGACCACCCGGGCGACGCGCCCCGGCCGCAGCGGCCGGGTGATCTCCGCCCTGAGATTCGCCCTGCTCCTCGTCGGAGCCCTCGCCGCCCTCGTGCCGTTCTACTACATGGTGATCGGCGCCCTCCAGCGCAAACGCGACACCAGCCTCCTCGGCCTCCTCCCGCTGCCGCAGAACCTCACCTTCGACAACTTCGTCGAGATCAACGAATCGGTGAACCTGTTCGGCTCGCTGCTGAACTCGCTCATCTTCACCGCCGGCGTGGTCGGCTGCACGCTCGTGTTCGGGCTGCTCGTCGGCTATGCGCTCGCAGTGCTGTCGTTCCGAGGACGCGGGCTCGTGTTCGCGCTCGTGCTGCTCGTGCAGGCGATCCCGTTCCAGTTGCTCATGATCCCGCTGTACGTCATGGTCGTGCGCTACTTCGGCCTGGCCGACAACTTCATCGGGATGATCCTGCCGTTCGCGATCAACTCGGTCGCCGTGCTGATCTTCCGCCAGTACTTCCTGCAGATCCCCCGCGACGTGTTCGACGCCGCGCGCATCGACGGGGCCAGCGAACTGCGCATCCTGCTCCTCATCGCGGTTCCGCTCGTGCGCCCGGCCGTGCTCACGGCGATGCTCGTGACGTTCATCGGACCGTGGAACGAGTTCCTGTGGCCGTTCCTCGTCACGAAGGATGCGACGAAACAGACTCTCGCTGTCAGCCTCGCGAACTTCTCGCAGACGAACGGCTCGTTCCTCGAGAATCCGATGGGAGCGGTCCTCGCGGGCGCATGCGTGCTCGCCGTGCCGGTGGTCGTGCTGTTCCTGATGTTCCAGCGACACTTCACGTCCGCGAACCTCGGCTCCGCCATCAAGGGCTGAGCCGTCGACCCCGAAACACCCCGAAAGCAAGGCAATGACCCCATTCCCCTCCTCCGCTCCGACGACTGCGATCCCCTACGCCCTGACGCGACTGGGCACGATCATGACCGCCGACCCCGCCGACCCGCTCGAGGCCGAGGGCGTCCTCAACCCCGGCACCGCCTGGGGGCCGGACGGCGAGCTCTACCTCTACCCACGGGTCGTCGCAGAGGGCAACGTCTCACGAATCGCGCGAGCCCGCGTCATCATCGAGGACGGCGTGCCGACGGGTGTCGAGCGCCTCGGCCTCGTGCTCTCCCCCGACGAGCAGTGGGAGCACGGCCACCAGAACGCCGGAGTCGAAGACCCGCGCATCACCTTCCTGGAACCGCTCGGCCTGCACGTCATGACGTACATCGCCTACGGACCGCTGGGGCCACGACCGGCGCTCGCGTACTCGCGCGACACCGTCACGTGGCACCGTCTCGGCCCGATCCAGTTCGCCTATCAGCCCGAACTCGCGACCGACCTGAACCTGTTCGCCAACAAGGACGTCGTCTTCTTCCCCGAGCCGGTGCCCGGTCCTGACGGGAAGCCGCGCATCGCCGTGCTGCACCGCCCGATGTGGGATCTCGACTGGCTGCGACCCGGCGAGGGGGCACGACCCCCTGCAGGCATCGACGAAGCACGTCCCTCGATCTGGATCGGCTACATCGACCTCGACGAGGCGACGGCAGACATCACGGCCCTGACGCGCCTGCACGACTCGGCGATGCTCGTCGGGCCCGAGATGTCCTACGAGAGCGCGAAGATCGGCGCCGGACCCTCGCCGCTGCGCGTGCCGGAAGGCTGGCTGCTGCTGCACCACGGCGTCTCGGGCGCCACTCCGAAGGGCTTCGAGCTGGCCTACGGCTCGCGCTACTCGGCCGGTGCGATCCTGCTCGACGCGGAGGACCCGCGCCGCGTGCTCGCCCGCTCGGCGGAGCCCCTGCTCGCACCCGAGACCGCGGAGGAGCTGCAGGGAACCCTCGGAAACGTCGTGTTCCCCACCGCGGTCGAGGAGATCGGAGGACGGACGTTCGTCTTCTACGGCATGGCCGACTCGTCGATCGGTGTCGCGGAGCTCACCCGCCTCTGATCCGAAGCCTCAGAAGGGCCGTCTCCTGATCGGGGAGGCGGCCCTTCCGCATGCGTGGTCCGAACAAGGGCCTGGCGTTCGCGCGAGGGCACCGA
>NZ_JBLVOH010000243.1:19187-31966 GCF_053543675.1 Microbacterium umsixpiens | reverse complement strand
GCCGGCCGCACCTGCGGTACCGCCTGCGCCTCCCGCTGCGCCGGCTGCGCCTCCCGCCGAACCGCAGCTGCGGCGGCGGAGGACGCCGCCGCCCGCACCGTCGGATCAGCCGGAGGAGTGACGGTGGCGCGGGACGGGCGTCTCGGCGTCGGCATCATCGGCGCGGGACGTGTCGGTCCGGTGATCGGTGCGGCGCTCGGCGGAGCGGGGCACGCGGTGATCGGGATCACGAGCGGGTCCGATGACGAGCGCGCTTCGGCCGTGCTGCCGGATGTTCCCGTGCTCGACGCGCTGGAGGTCGTGCGTCGAGCCGAGCTCGTGGTCATCGCGGTTCCCTCCGAGCAGCTGCCGTCGCTGGTCGCCGGCATCGCCGAGGTCGGGGGCTGGCAGATCGGGCAGCTCGTGCTGCACACCGATCCCGCGTACGGCATCGACGTGCTGCGGCCGGCCGCCGAGCGCGGCGCGATCCCGCTCGCCGTGCACCCCGCCATCACGTTCACGGGGACCTCGATCGACCTGCGTCAACTGCAGGCGGGGTTCGCCGCGGTGACAGCTCCGGCCGCGGTGCTGCCGATCGCCCAGGCGCTCGCGGTGGAGATCGGATGCGAGCCGGTCGTGATCGCGGAGGCAGACCGACCGGCCTACGCGGATGCGATCGCGACGGCCACCGAGTTCTCGCGATCGATCATCGGCCAGTCGACGGCCCGGTTGCGCGAGCTCGGCGTGGAGAACCCGGGCGGCTACCTGTCGGCGCTGGTGCAGTCGACGGTCGAGCGTGCGCTGCGCGAAGCATCCGACGCCCCGCCACTGATCTGACGGTGCCGGCGGCTCATCGTCCGCCCGAGAACCCTCCGCCTCCGCCACCACCGGAGAACCCGCCGCCGAACGACCCGCCGGCACTCGACGAGCCGCCGGCTGATGGTGCGGAGTACGTCGCCGCAGATTGCGACGACGCCATGAACGACGCCAGCTGCATGCGAAGGGCGAACGAGGTCGGGTCGCCGATCCAGGACGCTCCTCGCTGCTCGTGCGCGTAGGCACGTTCGAGCACGTCGCCCCACTCGTCCTCCATGCCGAAGAGGATCGCGTAGGGGAGGAGCCGTTCGTACACGTGGATGACGTCCGCCGTGCCGTCCTGTCGGCGCTCAGCACCGCTGTAGGACTGCAGCATACGGAGGCGGTCGGCATCCGCGACGCGGATGAACTCTTTCACCCCCTGCAGATACTCGGAGGCGCGCGCTCCTTCCGCCGTGAGGACCGTGTGCTTCGAGAACGCGTACACGCTCGACAGGAATACGAGGAAGGCCACGAACGACATCACGACGAGCGCGGGGATCGCGGAGAGGCGGCCGCTGGTGGCTGCCCAGATCCCCAGGGCCAATCCGATCAGCGCCACGCCGATCGCGCACCACTGCAGGAGCACAGCGCCACGACTGCGCGCCCTCTCGGTGAAGCCGCGGGATGCCGCTGCGCTCGTCCCACTCTCCTGCAGCGCGGTCATGCGGGCGGCGAATGCCTCATCGGCGGCGGGCAGCTCCACCACTCCGGCCGAGTCGGCGTCGAGGAACAGCGCGTCCAGTGCCTCCGCATCCAGCTCGTCCGGTGCGGCCGCCCCCGGGAGGCGGCGCAGGCGCGGCTCTTCCGCCTCGACGCCTTCTTCGATGCGCAGAGTTCCCCGTACGGCGAGGTGCACGATCTCTGCGGGGATCACGTCCTTCGCGCCGGTGATGGCCTTCGCCGCGATGAGCGGGGGCAGGGAATCCGGCACGTCGTACTGGGCCACGACGATACCGGTGGCCACCCGTCGCCGGCGAGCGAACGCCCAGACGGCGAACCAGCTGCCGACCGACAATCCCGCAGCGCCCGCGGCCGCGACGAAGGGGGCGACGTCGCCCACCGGGTCGGGTGTGCGTGCGAGGGGCTGCGCGACCGTGCCCGGCTCGAACCCGATGGCCACGGTGACCCCGTCGCCGGCGGGCCGCTCTCCGGACTCGACACGGAACGTCGCTGCGTCACCGTCGGTGGTCGGCCCCTGCAGATCGCACTCGTCGGTCGATCCCGGTGGCCCCGTGTAGCAGCGCGTGGATCCCGTGAGCGCGGCCGCCAGCTCGGGATCGAGCAGGATGTCGGTGCGGAACCGCTCGATGGGCTGCGTGCTGTCGAGCGGCAGGAGGTTCCAGTAGAACTCGTCCACTGCCGGCGTCGAAGACCCTGCGGCCGGCTTCGTCGCAAGAACCGTGTCGCGCATCTCGTACTCGATCACGTATGTGGTGAGGCCGTGCACGTAGGTGTCGTCGTCGCCGGTGAGCACGTACAGCAGCCCGTCCTCCTCGTCGGTCTCGTACGGCACCTCCTGGCCGTCGTCATCGGTCACGGAAAGCACCCGAGTCTCGGTGCTCGCCCCCTCGTACGAGGTCGCGAGCCCGCGGACGATGCCGAGATTCTGGTCCGTCTCGGGGAAGCGGGCGACCAAGGTCTCGGTCACGTGCATCCGCGCGCGGCCCTCCTCGTCGAGCCCCACCTCGTACACGGCATCCCACGATGCATACGAGAAGTCGCCCACGTCGCCTGGCTCCGCGGCGCGTACCTGCGGTGCGAGTCCAGGTCCGTCGGCGGCAGCGGCTGCGGCGGGAGCGGCGATCGCAGCGACCGCGAGCGAGAGGACGGCGAACGCGCGGAGGATCCGTGGAAGGGCCATTCTTCGAGGCTACCCAGCATGCGCCCTGAGCCGGCACGCCGCCTCGGTAAACTGGGAGGGACTTCCAAGGAGCCCCCCACATGACTGACGCGTCTGCCGCGCCCGAATCGGCCTCGACCGAGCCTTCTCTCGAAGAGGACGTTCATGAGCAGAAGGCCGTGCGCCTCGCCAAGCGTGAGCGCCTGATCGAGAAGCGCACGGATGCCGGTGGGGGAGCGTTCCCGGTCGGCGTGCCGGTCACGCACACGATTCCCGCGCTGCGCGCCGAGTACGGCGAGCTCGAGGCGGGCGCCGAGACGGGTGTCGTCGTCGGTGTCGCGGGTCGCGTCGTGTTCAGCCGCAACACGGGCAAGCTCTGCTTCGCCACCCTGCAGGCCGGTGACGGCTCGCGCATCCAGGCGATGATCTCGCTCGCGAACGTCGGCGAGGAGTCGCTCGCGGACTGGAAGGAATACGTCGACCTGGGCGACCACGTCTTCGTGCATGGCGAAGTCATCTCCAGCCGCCGTGGAGAGCTGTCGGTCATGGCCGATGGCTGGGCGATCGCTTCCAAGGCGATCCTCCCGCTCCCCAATGCGTACTCCGAGCTCAGCGAGGAAGGGCGTGTGCGCAGCCGCTACCTCGACCTCATCGTCCGCGAGCAGGCACGGACGACCGTGCGTGCCCGTGCCGCGGTGAATGCGAGCCTGCGCGCGACGTTCACGAGCCACGACTACCTCGAGGTCGAGACCCCCATGCTGCAGGTGCAGCACGGCGGCGCCTCCGCACGTCCCTTCATCACGCACTCGAACGCGTTCGACACCGAGCTGTACCTGCGCATCGCGCCCGAGCTCTACCTGAAGCGTGCGGTCGTCGGCGGCATCGAGCGTGTGTACGAGATCAACCGGAACTTCCGCAACGAGGGAGCCGACTCCACGCACAGCCCCGAGTTCGCGATGCTCGAGGCCTACCAGGCGTACGGCGACTACAGCCAGATGGCCGCGCTCACGCAGGAGCTCGTGCAGAAGGCGGCGATCGCGGTTGCCGGTTCGACGACCGTGACCTGGGCCGACGGCACCGAGTACGACCTCGGCGGGGACTGGGACCGCATCTCGATGTACGAGTCCCTCTCGGCGGCATCCGGTCGCACGGTCACACCGCAGGACTCGGTCGAGGACCTCATCGCGTTCGCCGAGGCGAACGACGTCGATCTTCCTCCGCAGGCCACCCACGGCAAGCTCGTCGAAGAGCTGTGGGAGCACTTCGTGAAGGGCGACCTGGTCCGCCCGACCTTCGTGATGGACTTCCCGGTCGACACGTCGCCTCTCGTGCGCGAGCACCGCTCGATCGCCGGCGTCGTGGAGAAATGGGACCTGTACATCCGGGGGTTCGAGCTGGCGACCGGATACTCCGAGCTCGTCGACCCGGTGATCCAGCGCGAACGGTTCGAGGCGCAGGCCAAGCTCGCCGCGCGCGGCGACGTGGAGGCGATGCCGGTCGACGAAGAGTTCCTGCGGGCACTCGAGCACGGCATGCCGCCGTCCGGCGGTATGGGCATGGGGATCGATCGTCTGCTGATGGCGATCACCGGCCTCGGCATCCGCGAGACGATTCTCTTCCCGCTCGTCAAGTAGTCCCCGAAGCTGGCGGTCATGCCGCCGAGCGTCGACGGAACGCCCATTCCGGAAGCATCGCGCCGGCGATCATGGTCTCCAGCAGGGCGGCCAGCGAGTATCGCGGGTCGATCTCGCGGACCAGTTCCAGATAGCGGGCGGCGTGGGTGGCTCGCCCCAGCGCCCACGACAGCCAGGCCGCCGCGGTGAGAGGTGCAGGTCGGGCCTCTCGGGGTGCCCGCGCTGCTGCCTCGCGAACGACGGACAGCGCGAGGCGGAGCCGATCGAGGTCCGGGGCGGGCCCCTGCCCCAGGAACAACCGTCCGAGCTCGTCGGGGACCATCTCGCCGGACTTCGCGAACGCGGTCTGCGCGTCGAGCGCGCGGACGCCTCCCGCGAGGTCGCTCGCCCACTGCGCGATCGCGACATCTCGGAGCAGCGGACGTTCCAGGCACCACAGCAGCGTCGCGGTCGCGTACGACGGAAGAGCATCGGGGGCCGCGAGCACCGATTCGAAGAACGCCGGCACGTCTTCGAGCAGCACGAGCGCGGCGATCAGCTGCGGATTCTCCCGTCCGGTCAGCCGGCCCTTTCCGTTGCCCTCTCCATCGAGCAGTGCCGCGAGTTCGAGTGCCGCTCTCCCCACTCGTTCTTTCTCGGCAAGATCCACCTCGGGCAGTCGAGCCCCCGCAGCCTGGTCCTCCGAGACGCCAGGCGCGGTCGGTCCCTCGGTGGGACTGCAGATCTCTGCCAGCGAGTGGAGGTCGGGGTCGCTCTCCACATAGCTCGACCACCCGGAGGGGGTCACGCAGAGCGCATCGACGACGCGGAGTCCCGCGTCCTCCGCGCAGCCGAGAAGTTCGTCGACGGCCACGGCATGGGGGAGGACGAGGCCGTCGCGGGTAGCGTGCGAAGGCTCGTCCGTGTACACGACCACGGCGACGGCATCGGTCCCTTGGACGCGGGCGACGAGGCCGACCGCAGCGTCGGCGTACAACGCGAGGTCGGTCCCGTCAGAGGGCAGATCGAGTCGCATGGCCCCGTCGGTGCGTGTGCCGCGGAAGGGCAGCAGCACGATGCTTCGACGAGGGGTGAAGCCCGCGAGAGTGGGGACGATGCCGAGGAAGGCGGCGGAATCGGTGGCGCGCAGCAGTGTTGTCATGTCGAGAGTGTTTCGGAGCAGCGATCTCACGGGGGCGGAAAAGCCGAGTTGTGGACGCGAAACCTGAATGCGCGGCGGTGTGCACGAGGAGTGGCTCGCGTACCATGGGGTGATGGACAACTTCTGGCTCGCCGCGGCATGGTCGCTTCTGCCGACCATCGGAGTGAGCATCGTGTTCGTCTTCGTGCTCCGCGGCATCCTCCGCTTCGACCGCACGGAGCGCAAGGTCCACGCGCAGATCGAGGCGGAGGAGCGCGCGGCACGGGGCCTTCCGCCGCGCGTCTGAGTCCCACCCATCCGCTACTGTGAAGCCAGCGTGCCGACCTCGGCGCGCACCCGAGGTGATCGTCACCGCGGTGGGGAAGGTGCACGATGACCGCGGAGACCTGGGGCTGGTGGATCGCCGCCTTCCTGCTGGTGCTCGACATCGCGATCCGTGTCACGGCGATCATCGTCATCCCGCGCAATCGGCGTCCGACCGCCGCGATGGCCTGGCTCCTCGCGGTGTTCTTCATCCCGTTCGTCGGAGTCTTCCTCTTCCTGCTGATCGGAAACCCGCGCCTACCGCGCGCACGTCGGCGCAAGCAGGACCAGATCAACGAGTACATCGCCGAGACGAGCGAGCACCTGCACTTCGGAACGCTGCGCCCGAACGCTCCCGCGTGGTTCGGTCCGATCGTCCAGATGAATCAGAAGCTCGGAGCGCTGCCGCTCTCCGGTGACAACGGCGCGCACCTGATCTCCGATTACCAGGAGTCGCTCGACGAGATGGCCGAGGCCATCCGCACCGCACAGGAATACGTGCATGTCGAGTTCTACATCCTCCAGTCGGACACGGCGACGGACAACTTCTTCCGCGCACTCGAAGAGGTGTGCGCCCGTGGCGTCGAGGTGCGGGTGCTTCTCGATCACTGGGCCAACCAGGGCAAGCCCCGGTATCGGCAGACGATCGCCCGACTCAACGCGATGGGGGCGGACTGGCACCTGATGCTGCCGGTGCAGCCGCTCAAGGGCAAGATGCAGCGCCCTGATCTGCGCAATCACCGCAAGCTCCTCGTCGTCGACGGCAACATCGCGTTCCTCGGATCGCAGAACATCACGGATTCGACATACAACCTGCCGAAGAACATCAAGCGCGGGCTGCACTGGGTCGATCTCATGGTCCGCCTCGACGGCCCGGTCGTGCTGAGCGTGAACGCGATCTTCGTCGCCGACTGGTACAGCGAGACCGACACGGTGCTCGAGGGCATCGACATCGCCCACGCGAACATCGGCTCCGGCGACCTCGACTGCCAGGTCGTGCCGTCGGGCCCCGGGTTCGAGGTCGAGAACAACCTGCGCCTCTTCCTCGGGCTGCTGTATGCCGCGAAGAAGAAGATCATGATCGTCAGCCCCTACTTCGTCCCCGACGAGGCGCTGCTGCTCGCCGTGACCGCGGCCGTCGATCGTGGCGTCAACGTCGAGCTCTTCGTCTCGGAAGAGGGCGATCAGGCGATGGTCTACCACGCCCAGCGGAGTTACTACGAGGTGCTGCTCAAGGCCGGTGTCCGCATCTGGATGTACCGCAAGCCGTACATCCTGCACACCAAGACGCTCACCATCGACGACGAGGTCGCCGTCATCGGCTCCAGCAACATGGACATGCGCTCGTTCGGTCTGAACCTCGAGGTCTCGATGCTGGTGCGCGGCGAGGAGTTCGTCACGGAGATGCGCGAGGTCGAGGACAAGTACCGCTCCCTCAGCCGTGAGCTGACACTCGAGGAGTGGATGCAGCAGCCGCTGCGCTCGACCGTGCTCGACAACCTCGCCCGCCTGACCTCCGCCCTGCAGTAGTCGTCGCAGGCCATCCGGGCTTTCCGGGGGATCTGCCCGCGGGCTACCCTGTGAGCATGACCTCTGCGCTTCGTCCCCTCGCTTCTGTCGTCGGCCTCGTCGCCGCAGCACTTCTCGTCGCGGGATGCACCGCCGGCCCCGGTTCCGACGCCCCGTCGAGTTCGCCGGCTCCGGGCACGGGAGACGTGGATGACCAGAACGACTTCGAGGGCGCCCTGCTCGACGATGGACGCATGTTCGCCGTGATCACGGTGGGCTCGTCGACATGCGTGCCGCAGGTCGATCAGGTCACGGCCGAGGGGCAGACCGTCACCGTGACGCTCGTCGACCCCGAGGGCGAATCGCCGAAGCCGTGCACGAAGGATCTCGCTCCGCGGGCGAGCCTCGGCGCGCTGCCGGAGGGCGTCGACCCGAAGTCGGACATCACCCTGAACGTGACCTACGGCGACCTCACCGACGACGTCGGCATCGACGGTGACCCGGCCGCCACCGGCACACCGGGAAGCACGACCGAGTTCCAGCCGTCCGCCGCTTGGCTCGACGACGACGGCCTCGTGCTGCTCACCTGGGGATCTTCGAGCTGCCTGCCGCAGATCGAGTCTCTCGAGGGCGCGGGAAACACCGGAACCGCGTACTTCGTGACCGACGAGAACCAGGTCTGCACCATGGACATGGCACCCCGAGCGACCTTGCTCGCGTTCGGGGAGGACACGGTTGACGACGACGGCACCTTCACGCTGACGCTGGTCGGCGGGGGACTCGACGGCACGGTCGAGGTCCGCTGACCCCTACGGGTAACCGTGGAGATCTTCTGGGCCACGCTCGTCTTCTTGGCCGGGATCAGCGTGATCATCGTGAACAAGCGACGCAAGCGCTGACGGGCGCCGCTCAGCCTCAGAGCATGTGAACCGGGTGGCCGGGCGGCAGCGCGAGCAGCAGCGCACCGGGGTCGGCCCAGCACGTGATGCGCACGGCGGCGCCGAACTCGTCGCCGTCGAGCTCGATCGGAATCGGAGTCGGAGCGGCGGCTTCGGCCGCGGCCCCGTGGAAGAAGTGCACCGACGCGTTCTTGCCGCGACGTTCGAGCACACGGCGCCCCGCGCGGAAGCGCCGCAGTACGGAGTTGTCCCACCAGATCTTGCGCCACACCGCGAACCAGCCGAGCATTCCGGTGGGCTGGATGACGGCGATGTCGAGGGCGGCATCCGTGATCGACGCGTCCGGGATGAGGGCGATACCGGCCGGAAGCGTGCCGCAGTTGGCGAAGAGCAGACTGTACGCACGGTGCGAATGCAGCCGCCCCTCATCGACCTGGTACACGGCGCGGAAGGGCTTCGCGCGGGGGAGGGAGCGGGCTGCTCCGTCGACGTAGGCGATCCACCCCACGGACTTCTTCAGATCCGAGCGGGTGTTGGCGATCATGTCGGCGTCCAGCCCCATGCCGGCCAGCACCACGAACGCGTGCTCCTCCTCCTCGCCGTTCTCACGGGTCAGTCGCGCCCGGCCGATGTCGATCGGATGGCGGAAGTCGCCGAGCGCCGCACGGATCATCTCCGCCGGATCGGCGAGCGGCAGGCCGAGATTGCGCGCGAGCAGGTTGCCCGTGCCGCTCGGCAGGATCGCCAGGGCGACTCCTGAGTTCGCGATCGCCTCCGAGACCGCGCGCACGGTGCCGTCGCCGCCGGCGACCAGCACGACATCCACGTTGCGTGCGAGCGCATGAGCCGTCGCACCCTGCCCGGCATCCTCGATGGTCGTCGGGTAGAAGGCGGGGTGATCCCATCCGGCCTCGCGAGACATATCACGCACCGTCGCACGCAGATGCTTGCCGTCGACCTTGATCGGATTGTAGATGAGCGCCGCCTGTCGTTGAACGGGGGCGCTGGTGGTCATGGCGCTACTCTAAACCGGGACGCGCCCGGGTCGGTCACAAACGGACCGCGCCATTCCGGTCGCGAGGACGAGGAGCATCCGGATGCACGATGGTTCCGACGACGCGACCCGCGCGGTGCTCTCCGGACTGATCACGGCGGAACCCGACCGACTCCGTCGCCGCAGCATTTCGTTGGGGGTACCCGCTGCGGATGCCGAAGACGCTGCGCAGACATCCCTGCTGCGCGCCTGGCGCTCGGTCGCGCATCTCGAGACACCGGAACCCGGCCGCGTATGTTCCTGGCTCGACGCCATCGCGCGGAACGTCGCCATCGACCTGGCCCGGCAGCGTGCGCGCCGGCCGGAGGCCGTTCTCGACGACGACACCGCCCGCGAGCAGACGGGCGTGGATGCCGCGGTGGAGATCCGCGTGTTCCTCGACGGCGCGCTCGAGGCTCTGCATTCGCTGCCGGAGACCATCCGTGAGCCCCTGCTGCTGGCCGTCGTCGACGGTCTCTCCGCGGACGAGGTGGCAGCACGCCTCGGGATCGAGCCCGCAGCCGCGCGGCAACGGATCTCGCGGGCACGCAAGGCGCTGCGGGCCTGCCGCACGACAGGCATGGGTGACGGCTGAGGGAGGCCCGATCGTCGGACCTCCCCCGAGAGGTTCAGGCCGTGCCGAAGGGGTTGTCGACGGCGTACCGCCAGCCGTGCACCTCGTCGTGCACCGCGACATCGGCCGTGGTGCCCGCGAGGGCGATCTCGGAACCGTCGGGACCCGTGCCGGTGATGGTCCAGTCCGCGATCGCGAGTCCGGTACCGGCACTCTCGAAGACGTGACGGACACGCATCGAGATGGGCAGGTTCAGCCCGAGGAACTGCTCGAGCGCGCCGCGCACGGCGGCCGTGCCCGTGACGGCCGTTCCCGGCGCAGGGACGAAGACGACGTCCGACGTGTTCAAGGCCATCAGGCCGTCGAGGTCGCGGGCGTTGAACCGGTCGGCGAACGCCAGGTTCAGCTGGTCGAGGGAGGTCACGGGGATGGTCATGGGGTTCCTTTCCTGGGTCGACCGAATGCCGACCTCTGCAGAGGAAGACGACGCAGCGGCGAGGGTGTGACATCCGGATTCGCCGTCGGTACGGCACCGTAGACTTGGGAGATGATCGACCTCGCACTCCTCCGCGAAAACCCGGAGATCGTCCGCCGTTCACAGGCTGCCCGTGGAAACGACCAGAGCACCGTCGACGTCGCACTCGAGGCCGATCGATCGCGCCGGGCCGCACTCTCCGCCTTCGAGGAACTGCGCGCCGAGCAGAACGCGTTCGGCAAGCAGGTCGCGAAGGCCCCCAAAGAGGAGAAGGCCGCGCTCGTCGCGCAGGCCAAGGACCTCGCCGACCGTGTGAAGCAGGCGCAGCATGCGGCGAACGAGGCTGCGGATGCCGCCGCCGCCGCACTCGCCCGGATCGAGAACGTCGTCATCGACGGCGTCCCCGCCGGCGGCGAGGCCGACTTCGTCGAACTGCGTCGGGTGGGCGAGGTGCCCGCATTCGACTTCGAGCCGCGCGACCACCTCGAGCTCGGTGAGCTCCTCGGCGCGATCGACATGGAGCGCGGAGCGAAGGTCTCCGGCGCGCGCTTCTACTTCCTGCGCGGCATCGGGGCTCGCCTCGAGATCGCCCTCATGAACCTCGCTCTCGACAAGGCTCTGCAGAACGGGTTCGTGCCGCTGATCACGCCCACCCTCGTGCGCCCCGAGATCATGCAGGGCACCGGGTTCCTCGGCGAGCACGCCGACGAGGTCTACCACCTCGACAAGGACGACGACCTGTACCTCGTCGGCACCAGCGAGGTCGCGCTCGCCGGGTACCACAAGGATGAGATCGTCGACCTCGCCGACGGCGCCCTCCGCTATGCGGGCTGGTCGACCTGCTACCGCCGCGAAGCGGGTTCGCACGGCAAGGACACCCGCGGCATCATCCGGGTGCATCAGTTCAACAAGCTCGAGATGTTCGTCTACACGACCGCAGAGGAGTCCGAGGCGGAGCACCTGCGCCTCGTCGCGCTGCAGGAGGAGATGCTCACCTCCCTCGGACTCTCCTACCGTGTGATCGATGTCGCCGCGGGCGATCTCGGCTCGAGCGCAGCACGCAAGTACGACATCGAGGCGTGGGTGCCGACGCAGGGAGCGTTCCGCGAGCTCACGTCGACGTCGAACTGCACGACCTTCCAGGCACGCCGACTCGACGTCCGGCACCGTCCGGTCGTCGATGCGACGGATACTGCCGCTCCAGGTGCGGCGAAGACGCAGCACGTGGCCACCCTCAACGGCACGCTCGCCACCACGCGCTGGATCGTCGCCCTGCTCGAGACGCATCAGCAGGCCGATGGATCGGTGCGTGTGCCCGAGGTGCTGCGCCCCTACCTCGGCGGGCTCGAAGTGATCCTGCCGCTCGGTGACGGGCGGGCTGCTCGATGACGGGGCACTGGCTGGTCGGACTCGACGTCGACGGCACCATCCTGCTGCAGGACGAGACCATGAGCCCCGGTGTGCCCGAGGCGGTCGCGCGCGTGCGCGATGCCGGACACGTGGTGACCATCGCGACCGGACGCAGCTGGATGGCCACGCGCCGCTATGTCGAGGAGCTCGGTCTCACCGCCGACTACGTCGTGTGCTCCAACGGTGCCGTGACGATGCGCCGCGACGGTGACGACTGGGAGCGTTGGAATGTCGAGACCTTCGACCCGACTCCCGTGCTCGGACTGCTGCGCGACCGTCTTCCGGACGCCCGGTACATGGTCGAACTCGCCTCGGGGCAGAGGTTGTTCACCGAGCAGCTCGACGACTGGACGCTCGACGGCGGCCGACAGGTCGACTTCGACGAACTCGGCGCGCTGCCGGTCTCCCGCATCGTGGTCGTCTCTCCCGGGCATGACGAAGACGATTTCCATCGCCTGGTGGCGGATGCCGGCCTCAACGAGGTCTCCTACGCGATCGGGTGGACCGCGTGGTTGGACATCGCCCCGCAGGGCGTGGACAAGGGCACCGCGCTGGAGCAGGTGCGCACCGAGCTCGGTCTCGACGGCGGACGCATCCTGGTGGCCGGCGACGGGCGCAACGACATCGGCATGTTCGGCTGGGCACGCTCCCTCGAGGGACGGGCCGTGGCGATGGGGCAGGCTCCGGACGAGGTGAAGGAAGCCGCGAGCGAGGTCACCGCCGACGTCGAGGACGGCGGGCTGGCGCAGGCGCTCGACACGCTTCCAGCGCCCGCCCAGGTCAGCGCGGGAGAATAGAACTCGGCTAGACTCACGCCTTGTCGACAGATACGTCTGTCGAGGAGGGTTGTCCGAGCGGCCGATGGAGCTGGTCTTGAAAACCAGTGGGCAGAGATGTCTCGTGGGTTCGAATCCCACACCCTCCGCATAGTGAGCACGGTGACCCCGCACCGGCGCTGAATCCGAAAGGGTCCGAGTGAGCGACAACACCCGACGCCGCCGTACCATCGCGCGACACGGTCAACTCGAGACCCCGAGCCCGCTCGGCCAGCTGCTGAGGTTCATCGCGATCGGCCTGGCCGTGGTGCTCGTCAGCGGTCTCGGCGTCGGCTTCTACATTGCGTA
>NZ_JBLVOH010000243.1:13730-19167 GCF_053543675.1 Microbacterium umsixpiens | reverse complement strand
TTGCGTACGACTTCTCGAGCACCGTCGCGGCGAACGCCGTCGACCTGGACGGCCAGGAAGTCATCCCGCCGGACATCGGCGAGTACGAGAGCGGCTTCAATCTCGTCCTCACCGGTGTCGACACCTGTGAAGAGAAGTACAAAGATCTTTTCGGTGACCGGTGCACT
This sequence comes from Microbacterium umsixpiens, assembly GCF_053543675.1. Taxonomy (NCBI): domain Bacteria; kingdom Bacillati; phylum Actinomycetota; class Actinomycetes; order Micrococcales; family Microbacteriaceae; genus Microbacterium; species Microbacterium umsixpiens. Next base: position 19,000 of record NZ_JBLVOH010000243.1, on the reverse strand, counting down.
GGGGGAGACGCCGAGGGCACACTCAACGACGTGAACCTTCTGGTGCACGTGTCGCAGGAGCCCCGCCGGATCACCGTCGTCAGCTTCCCGCGCGATCTGATGCTCCCCATCCCGGAGTGCACGGACGAAGACGGCAACGTGCACTCGGCGATGAGCAAGCAGCCTCTCAACACGGCCTACACGGACGGCGGCCTGAACTGTGTCGTCCAGACGATCTCCCAACTCACCGACCAAGAGGTCCAGTTCGCGGCATCCGTGACCTTCGGCGGCGTGATCGAGATCACCAACGCCATCGGCGGCGTCGACGTGTGCCTGGCGAACCCGATCAAGGACCGCTACACCGGTCTGGACATGGCCGCGGGAACGCACACCGTGGAGGGCCTTCAGGCGCTGCAGTTCCTTCGCACCCGTCACGGTGTCGGTGATGGCAGCGACCTCGGCCGCATCGGCAACCAGCAGCAGTACATGTCGAGCCTCGCCCGCAAGATGATCAGCGGCGAGGTGCTGGGCAACGTGCCCGTCATGCTCAAGCTGGCGAACACGGCGCTGAGCAACCTCGAGGCCAGCACGTCGTTGGCGAACAACCCGATGACGCTCGTCCAGATCGCGCTCGCCGTGAAGTCGGTCCCGTTCGAGGACATCGTCTTCGTGCAGTACCCGACCGGTGCCGACTACGCCGACCCGAACAAGGTCGTGCCCAACGAGGAAGCGGCCGCGGCGCTCTGGGATGCGATCGAGGCGAACGCGCAGCTGCAGATCACCCACCAGAACACCAGCAACGACGGTGTGGTCGTGCAGGAGCCGACGGCGCCGGTCGAAGAAGCGACGCCGGATCCCTCGGCGACGCCGGACAACGTCGTGGCGCTGCCGGACTCGATCAAGGGCAACTCTGCGGCTCAGGAGACCTGCTCCAACGGCAACGTCCGCTGAGTCGCGACTGCATCAACGCAATCCGTTTGCGCGTTCTTGCAAGAATTTGCGTACACTGACCCCATGTCGAAGCGACTCGCCGAGGTGGCGCGCAAGGTCGGAGTGAGCGAGGCCACGGTCAGCCGTGTGCTCAACGACAAGCCGGGCGTCTCGGATGCCACGCGCCAGGCGGTGCTGACCGCCCTCGACGTGCTCGGCTATGAGCGCCCGACGAAGCTGCGCGGCGAGCGCGCGCGCCTGGTCGGCCTGGTGCTGCCCGAACTGCAGAACCCGATCTTCCCCGCCTTCGCCGAGATCGTCGGCGGCGCACTCACGCAGAACGGGTACACCCCGCTGCTGTGCACCCAGAACGCCGGCGGGGTGACCGAATCGGACTACGTCGACCTGCTCCTCGCGCAGCAGGTGTCCGGGGTGATCTTCCTCGGCGGTAACTACACGCAGGCGGATGCCGCCCACCAGCACTACGAGCGGTTGCGACAGGTGAACCTGCCGACCGTGCTCGTCAACGCCCGCGTCCCCGAGCTGCAGTTCGCGACCGTCTCCACCGACGATGCGGCTGCGGCCGAGCAGGCGGTCCTGCACGTGCACCAGCTGGGGCATCGCCGCATCGGGTTGCTGCTGGGGCCGGAGGACCATGTGCCGTCGCAGCGCAAGCTCGACTCCGCGCGCCGCCTGCTCGAGAAGCTCGGAGCGCCGCTCTCGGACGACCTCGTCGTGCGCGGCATGTACTCGCTCGAGTCGGGGCAGGCCGGGGCGGCGCGACTCTTCGCCGCCGGCGCCACGGCCATCGTGTGCGCGAGTGATCCGATGGCACTCGGGGCCGTGCGTGCCGCACGGCGCGCGGGACTGTCGGTGCCGGGAGAGGTGAGCATCGTCGGGTTCGACGACTCGGCGCTGATGAGCTGCACGGAACCGCCGCTGACCACGGTGCGGCAGCCGATCGAGTCGATGGGGCGCGCGATCATCGCGCTGCTGCTCGCGCAGATCGCCGGCACCTCCCAGCCGAGCGACGAGTTGCTGTTCGAGCCCGAGCTGGTGCTGCGCGCCTCGACGGGGCCGCTGGCCTGACGGCTATCCCGTAGACGGGTCTTTCGTGCGCCCGCAAGCAATTGCAAAATTCCATCAATCCGTTTAGTTCTTGCGTGGAACGTTAGAGAAAGCTACATTCGACTCATCGCCACCGACGACGAGGAGTTCCGTGGACACCGACGTTCTGCGCACGGCCGCACCCGCACGCACGCTGACCATGCCCACGGGCGAGGGATGGTGGCGCACGGCGGTGATCTACCAGGTGTACGTGCGCAGCTTCGCGGACGGCAACGGTGATGGGATCGGCGACCTCGCCGGCGTGCGCTCACGGCTGCCCTACCTGAAGAGCCTCGGCGTCGACGCCCTGTGGTTCACGCCGTGGTACCGGAGCCCGCTCGCCGACGGCGGCTACGACGTGCAGGACTACCGGCTCATCGATCCGCGCTTCGGCACGCTCGAGGAGGCGGAGCAGCTGATCGCCGAAGCGCTCGAGTACGGCATCCGCACCATCGTCGACATCGTGCCGAACCACATCTCCGACCGGCATGAGTGGTTCCAGCAGGCGCTGGCGGCGCAGCCGGGGAGCCCGGAGCGCCAGCGTTTCTGGTTCCATCCCGGTCGAGGCGCGGACGGTGCGGAGATGCCGACGAACTGGGTGTCGAGCTTTCAGGGCGAGACGTGGACGCGCACGCGGAACCCCGACGGCACCCCAGGGGAGTGGTACCTGCACCTGTTCACACCGCAGCAGCCCGATCTCAACTGGAACCACCCCGATGTGCGGCGCGAGCACGAAGACGTCCTGCGCTTCTGGTTCGACCGCGGAGTCGCCGGGGTGCGCATCGACTCGGCGGCCCTCCCGGTCAAGGACCCGGCGCTGCCGGACCTCCCCGCCGGCACGACACCGGCCTCGGGGCATCCGCACATCGACCGCGACGAACTGCACGACATCTACCGCGACTGGCGTGCCGTCGCCGACGAATACGACGGCGAGCGCGTGCTCGTCGGAGAGGTCTGGCTCGACGACGCGGAGCGCTTCGCCCGTTACCTGCGCCCTGGCGAGATGCACACCGCCTTCAACTTCGGGTTCATGACGCAGCCGTGGAGCGCTCAGGCGATGCGTGACTCCATCACGCGCACCCTCGCCGAGCACGCGCCCGTCGGTGCCCCCGCGACCTGGGTGCTCTCGAATCACGACGTCACGCGGCCGGTCACCCGCTACGGGCAGGCCGATTCGTCGTTCGCGTTCGAGCGCAAGCGGTTCGGCACTCCGACGGATGCGGCTCGAGGCGCGCGCCGGGCCCGCGCGGCATCACTGCTCGTCGCCGCCCTCCCCGGCAGCCTCTACATCTACCAGGGCGACGAGCTCGGATTGCCCGAGGTGGAGTTGCCGCTGGACGCGATCGAGGACCCGATGCATTTTCGATCCCGGGGGGTCGATCCGGGACGCGACGGATGCCGGGTTCCGCTGCCCTGGGCGGGGACGGCGACCCCTTACGGCTTCGGGGGCACCCCGTGGCTTCCGCAGCCGGACGACTGGGCGACGCTCACCGTCGAGACGCAGGACGCCGACCCCGCCTCGACCCTGAACCTGTACCGCGCGGCGATCGCCCTGCGGAAGCGGATCGCGGATCTCGCCGGCAGCGACCTGGAGTGGTTGGAGCTCGGAGCAGACATCCTCGCGTTCCGCCGCGGCGACGGCACCGTCAGCATCACGAACCTGGGTGCCGTGCCGGTGCCTCTCCCCGCGCATCACGAGGTGCTTCTCGCCAGCGCCCCGCTCGACGGTGAGCTGCCCCCGGATTCCACCGCCTGGCTCGCGCTCCGACCCGTCCCCGGGCGCTCGTCGCGAGCGGCCGACTAGCCCTGCACTACCCGATCAGCACCACATGGAAGGACACAGACAATGAAGTCACCGATGAAAGCCCTCGTCGCCGGCGTCGCCGTGCTCACGACGGTCGGCGCGCTCGCCGGCTGCACGTCGAGCGGGGGCGACGACAGTGCCGACGGCAAGACCGAGCTGCGGGTCGCGACGTTCCCCCCGGGAGCGGATGCTGCCGCCTATGAGGCGTTCGCCGAACAGGAGAAGCAGTTCGAGAAGGAGCACCCCGACATCGACATCGTGGGTGTCGAGTACGAGTGGGAGGGGCCGACCTTCGCCGTGCAGCTCGCCGGCGGAAGCCTGCCCGATGTCTTCACCGTGCCGTTCACCGACTCCAAGACGCTGCTCGAGAACGGCCAGCTGATGGACGTCACCGACGCCATCGACGAGCTCGGCTACACCGACAAGTTCAACCCGATCATCCTCGACGGCGTCACGGGCGACGACGGCAAGATCTACGGCTTCCCGCGCCAGGCCTATGCGGCAGCCCTGCACTACAACCGCGACCTGTTCGAGCAGGCCGGACTCGACCCCGACAGCCCGCCGGAGACGTGGGACGAGATCCGCGAAGCGGCCAAGAAGATCACGGATGCCACGGGCAAGGCCGGCTACGCGCAGATGGCGATCAACAACACCGGCGGCTGGCAGCTCACCTCGCAGACGGTGGCGCGCGGCGGCCGCACGCAGACCGACAACGGCGACGGCGCGGCGGAGTCGACGATCGACAACGACGCCACCAAGGCCGCGCTGCAGTTCCTGCACGACGTGAAGTGGGAGGACAACGCCTTCGGTTCCAAGGTCGACCTCGACTGGGGAACCATCAACCAGGAGTTCGCGGCCGGCAACATCGGGATGTACACCTCGGGCTCGGACATCTACACCGCGCTGGTGCGGGACTTCGGCATGGACTCGGACATCTACGGCATGACGGTCGTGCCGATGGAGGGCGATGACCCCGGTACTCTCGGCGGCGGCGACATCGCCGTGATCAGCCCTACGGTCGACGACACGACGAAGGCCGCAGCGGTGACCTGGATCGACTGGTACTACATGCAGAAGCTCATGGACGAGGACGCGGCTGTCCTCGACGCGAAGACCCTGAACGAGTCCGGTCAGGCCGTCGGCACGCCGCTGCTGCCGGTGCTGAGCCGCGAGCTGTACGACGAGTCGCAGGAGTGGATCGCCGACTACATCAACGTGCCAGTCGACCAGATGGCGCCGTTCAGCGACCGCATCTGGGACCAGACGCCGGTCGGTGAGCCGAAGGTGAAGACGCAGGAGGTCTACGCGCTTCTCGACACCGCGGTGCAGACCGTTCTGACCGATCAGAACGCCGACATCGACGCGCTGCTCGCCCAGGTGCAGGCCGATGCGCAGGCGAAGCTCGACGAGTAACGCTCCATGACGATGACGCTCTCCGAGCAGCGGGGGG
>NZ_JBLVOH010000243.1:12009-13710 GCF_053543675.1 Microbacterium umsixpiens | reverse complement strand
CTCACGTGGTTCCGCGGCGGCGGGCTCGCGAACCTCCTGTTCGTGCTCCCGATGCTGTTCGTGTTCATCTTCTTCTCGTGGTCGCCGATCGTGCAGTCGGTGATCATGAGCCTGCAGAAGACGAACCTGATCGTCTCCGAGTGGGTCGGAATCGACAACTACCTCGCCGTGATCGGCGACCCCGAACTCGGCCGGGCCGTGATCAACACCCTGTGGTTCGCCGTGCTCGCTCTGCTCTTCGGCTTCCCTCTGCCGCTGCTCATGGCCGTGCTGATGAGCGAGGTACGCCGCGGCAAGGGCATCTACTCGGCGCTCGCGTATCTCCCCGTCGTGATCCCGCCCGTGGTGGCGGTGCTGCTGTGGAAGTTCTTCTACAGCGCCGACCCGTCCGGTGTCTTCAACACGGTGCTCGGGTTCGTCGGCATCCCTCCGCAGCCGTGGATCCAGGACGCCGTGCAGGCCATGCCCTCGCTCGTGCTCGAGGCGACATGGGCGGGAGCCGGAGGATCGATCATCATCTACCTGGCCGCGCTCCTGGGCGTGCCGCCCGAGCTGTACGACGCAGCCGAGGTCGACGGCGCCGGCATCTGGAAGAAGATCTGGCACGTCACGCTGCCGCAGCTGCGCGGCATCCTCTTCATCATGCTGATCCTGCAGGTGATCGCCACCGCGCAGGTCTTCCTCGAACCGTTCCTGTTCACCGGCGGTGGCCCCGCCGGAGCGACCAAGACCGTGCTGCTGTACATCTACGACAAGGCCTTCCGCAACAGCCTGGGCGGCGACTACGGAGAGGCGACGGCCGTCTCGGTCCTGCTCGCCATCGTCCTCGCCCTCCTCTCCTGGCTGTACTTCACGCTGACCGACCGTTGGAGCACGACGTGAGCCTCACCACCCGCCTGTCGACCCGTGCCGCGGAGAAGGCGGCGGAGAAGGCCGCCGATCGCGTCGGGGACCGCACGGTCATCTCCGACTCGGAGCGCCGGCGCCCCGGCATCCGCGTGGGGATGTCCCTCACGCACGTGTTCCTCGCCGTCGGCTTGGTCGTCGCCGGCCTCGGTCCGATCCTGTGGCTCGCGAAATCGGCGATCACGCCGACGCAGGACACCCTGCAGCAGCCGTTCGCGCTGTGGCCGAACGGCATGGACTGGGAGAATCTGTCGACCGCGTGGAACGACATCCACATCGACCAGTACTTCTTCAACACGGTGATCATCGCGCTCGGCGCCTGGTTCGTGCAGCTGTTCATCGCGACGACCGCAGGCTATGCGCTCTCGGTGCTGCAGCCGAAGTACGCGCCGATCCTGAACGCGCTGGTGCTCGCGACGCTGTTCATCCCCGGGATCGTGCTGCTCGTGCCGCTGTACCTGACGATCGTGCACCCGCCGCTGCTGGGGGATGTGAGCCTGCTCAACAACTACCTCGCGGTGTGGCTGCCGATGGGGGCGAACGCCTTCAACATCCTCCTGGTCAAGCGGTTCTTCGACAGTCTGCCCCGCGAGGTGTTCGAGGCCGCGCGCACCGACGGCGCCGGTCCCTTCCGGCTGTTCTGGTCGATCGTGCTGCCGATGTCGAAGCCGATCCTCGGCGTGGTCTCGGTGTTCGCGATCATCGCCGCGTGGAAGGACTACCTCTGGCCCATGCTCGTGCTGCCCGACCCGTCGGTGCAGCCGCTGTCGGTGCGGCTGCCCGCCGTGCAGTCGC
>NZ_JBLVOH010000243.1:0-11989 GCF_053543675.1 Microbacterium umsixpiens | reverse complement strand
CAGTCGCAGACCGAGCTCGACGTGTTCCTCGCGGCCCTCGCGATCGCGACCCTCATCCCGATCGCGATGTTCCTGATCTTCCAGTCGGTGTTCCTGCGCTCGGCCGGACTCGGGGGTGCAGTGAAGGGCTAGTCGGCTCAGCCGGTGGTCGAGCGCCGCACGATCAGTTCGGGCGGGAACACGGTCTGCCGGGGGATGCTCTCGGGGTCGGAGGCCTCTTCGAGCACGATGCGCAGGGCCGTGCGCCCGATCATCCGGCTGGGCTGTCGGATCGATGAGAGCGGCACCGCGGCGGCGGCGGCGAAGGGGATGTCGTCGAACCCGATCAGCGCGATCTCGTCCGGGACGAGCACCCGTCCCCCGGCGACGAGTGACTGCAGCAGACCGAGCGCCAGCAGGTCGTTCGCGGCGAACAGGGCGTCGGGCCACTCTCGGCGCGGCCGGGTGAGCAGCTTCGCGCCCGCGGTGGCTCCCTCCTCCACCGTCATGGCCGAGGTGGGGACGACCTCGAGGTCGACGTGCACCGAGGCGTTCTCGGCGGCGGCGCGCGCACCGGCGAGCCGATCGGTGACCTGGCGCATGTCGAACGGGCCGCCGACGAAGGCGATGCGTCGTCGCCCCGCCTCGATGAGGTGCTCGACCGCGAGACGTCCGCCCGCGACGCTGTCGACGGAGACCGATGAGAATCCGCTGTCGGCGCTGAACCTGTCGACGAGCACGGTGGCGATCCCGCTGGCCCGGAATCGGCGCAACTGCGTCATGACATCGCCGTACGGGGCGATCAGGAGGCCACGCACCTGCTGCTCGCGGAAGAGGTCGAGGTACACCTTCTCGCGGGAGGGGTCGTCGTCGGTGTTGCCGTAGAGGATCGCGATGCCATGGCTGGACGCCTCGTCTTCGGCGCCGCGCACCACATCGCTGTAGAACGGGTTCTGACCGTCGAGGACCACGAAGCCGACCGTCGTGCTGATGCCGGCGCGCAGTTTGCGGGCGGCGTCGTTGCGCACGTACCCGAGTTCCTCGATGGCCCGGCTCACGCGCGCCACCGAATCGCTGGAGACCTCTTCCGGACGGTTGAGGACGTTCGAGACGGTCCCGACCGACACCCCGGCGCGGAGGGCGACATCACGGATGCTGACCGGCACGGCTCTCCTCTCGACGTCGGGCGGATCACGGTTCGGGCATCAGGGGTTGACCTGCGGCCCGCATCACATACACTAGCCTGAAACCCACCTGAATCGATTCAGGTAGATTCATTCCGCACAAACATCCCCCTCAACGGAGAGGAAAGCCCGTGGTCGACGAAGCACCCGCCCGCAGTGCTCCCCCCACCGCGCTCGAGCTGCACCGTGTCGTGAAGTCCTTCGGGCCCGTCATCGCACTGCGCTCCGGAAGCCTCACGCTGCAGTCGCGGTCCATCCACGCCCTCATCGGCGAGAACGGCGCCGGCAAGTCGACGCTCGTGAAGATCATGGCCGGGCTCTACCGGCGTGACTCGGGCGACTTCCGTCTGCACGGCGAAGACGTCGACTTCACGAGCACCGCCCAGTCGAAGGCCGCGGGCATCGCGGTGATCTACCAGGAGCCGACGCTCTTCCCCGACCTCTCGGTCACGGAGAACATCTTCATGGGTCGGCAGCCCACGGGTGCTCTCGGCCGCATCGACCGCAAGGCCATGCGCACCGAGGTCGATCAGATATTCCGTCGCCTCGGGGTCGCACTCGACCCCGACCGCATCACCGAGGGCCTCTCGATCGCCGACCAGCAGATCATCGAGATCGCCAAGGCCATCTCGCTCGACGCCAGTGTGCTGATCATGGATGAGCCGACCGCGGCGCTCAGCGGCGTCGAGGTCGATCGGCTGTTCGCGGTCGCACGGAGCCTGCGTGATGAGGGTCGCGCGATCCTGTTCATCTCGCACCGCTTCGACGAGGTGTTCGACCTGTGCGACACGGTCACCGTGATGCGCGACGGTGCCTACATCGACACGACGCCCATCGCCGAGACCACGGTCGACGACCTCGTGCGGCAGATGGTCGGCCGTGACGTCACCGAGCTCTTCCCGAAGCAGGCGGCCGAGATCGGCGACCCGCTCCTCGAGGTGCGCGGACTCACCAGCCCCGGTGTCTTCCACGACATCTCCTTCACCGTCCGCGCGGGCGAGATCGTCGCACTCGCCGGACTCGTCGGCGCCGGCCGCAGCGAGGTCGCGCGCGCCGTGTTCGGTGTGGACGGCTACCGCGAGGGCGAAGTGCGGATGCTCGGCGCCGGTGTGCCGCGCCGCAACCCCACCGCCGCCATGCGCCACGGCCTCGCCCTCGTGCCGGAGGACCGTCGCAAGCAGGGCCTCGTGATCGACGCGAGCGTCGGCGGCAACATCACCCTCGCCATCCGCCGCACCCTCGCCAAGTGGGGCCTGATCACCACCGGCATGGAGAACCGTGCGGCAAAGATCTGGGCGTCTCGCCTCGAGGTCAAGACGCACGCGCTCGACACCGTGGCGGCCACCCTCTCCGGCGGCAACCAGCAGAAGGTCGTGCTGGCCAAGTGGCTGGCTACCGACCCGCGAGTGCTCATCATCGACGAGCCGACCCGAGGGATCGACGTCGGCACCAAGTCCGAGGTGCACCGGCTGCTCTCGCAGCTGGCGGGCGAGGGGATGGGGATCCTGATGATCTCGTCCGAGCTCCCCGAGGTGCTCGGAATGGCCGACCGCGTGCTCGTCATGCGTGAGGGCCGGATCACCGCCGAGCTCGACCGGGAGGACGCCACCAGCGAGAACGTCATGTTCGCCGCCACGCACGCATCGGAGCAGCACGCATGAGCACCACGGCACTGGCGACACCTGCCCCCGCCTTCGCGAAGAAGCCCGGCGGCATCGGCCGTGCACGCGAACTCGGCATCTTCGCCGCCCTCGTCCTGGTGGTCGTCGCGGCCACCGTGAAGAACCCGAACTTCCTGTTCAGCGCCGACGGGTGGCGCGACCTGCTGCTGACCCCGTCGATCCTCGTGCTCGTGGCCGTCGGCCAGGCGATCGTCATCATCACCCGCAACGTCGACCTCTCGGTCGGCTCGGTCATGGGGCTCACCGCCTTCCTGACCGGACGGCTCTTCATCGACGTGCCCGGCATCCCGATCCCGATCGTCGTCATCGCCGCCGTGATCTTCGGCGCTCTCCTGGGGTTGGTGAACGGCGCACTGGTGGCCTTCGCCAAGGTGCCGGCGATGGTGATCACGCTGGGCACGCTGTATGCCTACCGCGGCATCAACGTGCTCTGGACCGGCAGCGACCAGGTGCACCCCTCCGATCTCCCGAAGGACTTCCTGCGCCTGGGAACCCAGCAGATCCTCACGATCCCGGTGCTCTCCATCGTCGCGATCATCGTGCTGGCGCTCGCCGCCTGGTACATGCGCAACACCCGCGGTGGCCGCGAGTACTACGCGATCGGATCCGACCCGGGAGCCGCCGAGCTCTACGGCCTCAAGACCACCCGCCGGGTGCTCAGCGCGTTCGTGCTCTCCGGCGCTCTGGCAGGCCTCGCCGGTGTGTTCTACGTGACGCGATACGGGTCCGTGAGCTCGCAGGTCGGCTCGGGCTGGGAGCTGGATGCCGTGGGCGCGGCCGTCATCGGCGGCATCGCGATCACCGGCGGCGTCGGCTCCGTGTGGGGGGCGGCCATCGGCGCGATGCTGCTGATGACCATCAACCGGGCCCTGCCCATCCTCGGCATCCCGGACTTCTGGCAGCGCGCCGTGGTCGGTGTGCTCATCATCGGCGCGATCGTGCTCGACCGGCTGCTCGCCGTACGACAGAGACGGCAGCTCATCGAGGCAAGGGACGAATCATGACCACGACCACCACCTCCGGGGTCCGAGTGATCCGGGACTACGACCAGCCGCTGTGGCGGCGCATCCTCATCAACCGCGAGTTCGCGATCATCGGCCTGCTCGTGCTGGTCGTGATCGTGTCCGCCGTGTCGATCCGCGGGTTCGCGCAGCCCATCACCGTCAACTACCTGCTGCTCGACGTCGCCCCGATCCTGCTGATCGCCCTGCCGATGACCCTCGTCATGATCACCGGCGAGATCGACCTCTCGGTCGGTTCGATGGTGGGTCTCGCGAGCGTCGTCACGGGGGTGCTCACCGAGTCGGGTGCGCCGTTCGAGGTCGCCGCCCTGGCCGCCCTCGCGGTCGGTGTCATCGGCGGAGCGTTCAACGGCTTCCTCGTCACGGTCGTCGGGCTGCCGTCACTCGCCGTCACGATCGGAACGCTGGCGCTGTTCCGCGGACTCGCGGTCGGCCTGCTCGGGACCACTGCGGTGACCGATTTCCCGGAGATGTGGACGGCACTGGCGAAGGCGAAGATCGCCGGCACCACCATCCCCTACATCGTGATCCCGTTCCTGATCCTGCTCGCGATCTTCGTCGTGGTGCTGCATTTCACCCCGTTCGGTCGCGGCATCTACGCGATCGGGCTCTCGAAGGACGCCGCCCGTTTCTCGGGCGTGAACGTCGAGCGGACGAAGTTCATCCTCTTCATGCTGTCGGGGGTGGTCGCCGCGTTCGCCGGCATCTTCTACACGCTCCGCTTCGGCAGTGCCCGCGGCGACAACGCCACCGGGCTCGAGCTCCAGGTCATCGCGGCCGTGGTCCTCGGCGGGGTGTCGGTGTTCGGCGGGCGCGGGCACCTGCACGGCGTCGTCGCCGCGGTACTCCTGATCGGGGTGCTCGGCAGCGGGCTCCGTCTCGCCGGCGTCACCTCCGACGTCATCAACATCATCACCGGTGGCCTGCTGATCTTCTCGGTCGTCGCAGCCAGCGTCCTCGCCTGGGCGCAGCGCGTCCGTGCCAAGGCCGGGCCACCGCTCCGCGTCGCAGCCTCTCCCGCACCATGAGGCAGCCTCTCGCCGTCGGCATCCGCCCGCGGTGATCATCACGAAAGGAAGAACAATGACGTTTGCACGCAAGAGGGTCTCGGCGTTCGCCGCCGTGGCCGTCGCCGCAGCGCTCGTGCTGACCGGCTGCGCCGACACCGGCAGCGGGTCGGGCGACGCAGGCTCCGGCGAGGGCGGCGGATCCGACAACCTGTCGATCACGTTCCTGCCCAAGAACCTCGGCAACCCCTACTTCGACACCTCCAGCGAGGGCGGCAAGAAGGCCGTCGAGGAGTTCGGCGGCACGTTCGCCGAGGTCGGCCCGGCCGAGGCCACTCCCGACGCCCAGGTGAGCTACATCAACACCGCCACGCAGCAGGCGGTCGGCGCGCTCGTCGTCTCGGCGAACGACCCCAAGGCCATCTGCGACGCACTCAACGAGGCGCGGGACGCCGGCGTGAAGGTCGTCACCTTCGACTCCGACACCAACCCCGAGTGCCGCGACCTGTTCATCAACCAGGCCGACTCCGAGGGAATCGCCAAGGTGCAGATCGATCAGATCGCCGAGCAGATCGGCGGAGCGGGCGAGATCGCCGTGCTGTCGGCATCGGCCAACGCCACGAACCAGAACGCCTGGATCGAACTGATGAAGGAGTACGTCGCGAGCGACTACCCCGACATCACGATCGTCGAGACCGTCTACGGCGACGACGAAGACCAGACCTCGTTCGACAAGACGGCGGCCCTGCTGCAGAGCCACCCGCAGCTGAAGGGCATCGTCTCGCCGACCACGGTCGGCATCGCGGCAGCGGCGCGCTACCTCTCCACGTCGGACTACAAGGGCAAGGTCGCGCTGACCGGACTCGGCACGCCGAACCAGATGCGTGAATACGTGGAGGACGGCACCGTCACCTCGTTCGCGCTGTGGAACCCGGCCGACCTCGGCTACCTCTCGGCCTTCGCAGCCAAGGCACTGGTCGAGGGCGACATCACCGGCAAGGAGGGCGACACCTTCGAGGCGGGTGACCTCGGCGAGTACGAGGTCGGCGCCGACGGCGTGGTCCTGCTGGGAGACCCGTTCGTGTTCAACGCGGACAACATCGGCGACTTCGACTTCTGAGTCGCCTCGCACGAGGGCGTCGGGGCTTCGGCTCCGGCGCCCTCTCGCGTACGCCTCGGGGCCGCTTCGCATGAGCCCCGGCGTCGGGAGGGTTTCTCGGCGATGGGCGGATGCCTGTCCCGCGATCGTCCGCCCGACGGCGAGAACTCCGCCTGAGGCGTGGACCCCGCGACGCGTGAGCGCGGGTCAGCGCGGGTCAGCGCGGATCAGCGCGGGTCGAAGCGCGTTGGAGCGTGCGTCGCGGCGACCACGGCGCGCAGCTCCTCGAGCGACGCGGGCGCGGCGCCGAGGGCTCGGGCCTGGACGAGCACGTTGCCGAGAGCCGTCGCCTCGACCGGACCCGCGAGCACCGGCAGGCCCGTGCGGTCGGCCGCGGCCTGGCACAGGAGTCGGTTGAGCGATCCGCCGCCCACGAGATGGATGCTGTCGAGCTCGCGGCCGGAGAGATCCGCGGCCGTTTGCACGGCGTCCGCGAAGGCCGCGGCGATCGACTCCACGATCGAACGGGCGAATGCCGGTCGGGAGCTCGGGGCACGGTCGCCGAGGAGCGCCGCGATCCGTCCCGGCATGTCGCCGGGCGAACTCAACGACGAGTCGTTCGCATCGAACACCGGCACCTCGTCGGCGACTGCGGATGCCGCGGCGAGCAGCTCCGGCAGATCGATGCGTGAACCGTCTTCGGCCTCCCAGGCGCGCACGGTCTCGCTGAGGAGCCAGAGCCCCGTGACGTTGTGCAGGAACCGATACCGACCGTCCACGCCGAGTTCGTGGGTGAAGTTCGCGGTGCGAGCGGCATCCGTCAGCACCGGCTCCGTGAGCTCCACGCCGACCAGGCCCCACGTTCCGCAGGAGATGTACGCGGATCGCGGCGAGGAGAAGGGAGCGGCGACGACGGCCGATGCGGTGTCGTGCGAGCCGACCGCGATCACGGGCAGGTCGATGCCGATGGTCGCCACGAGCTCGGGCCGAAGGCGGCCGATGGTCGTGCCGGGATCGACGAGCGGCGGGAGGATGCGCGACGGGATGCCGAGGCGACCGGCCAGCTCGTCGTCCCAGTCGCCGGATTCGACGCCCAGCAGACCGGTGGTCGAGGCGTTCGTGCGCTCGGCCACCGCGACACCGGTGAGTAGGAAGGCGATGAGGTCGGGGATCAGGAGCGCAGCATCGGCCTCGGTGAGGCGCTCGTCGACGCGGTACTGGTACAGCGTGTTGAAGGGCAGGAATTGCAGGCCGTTGCGCTGATACAGCTCGGTGAACGGCGCGATCGCGTGCACTTCGTCGACGCCACGCGCAGAGCGCTCATCGCGGTAGTGGAACGGCTCGGCGAGCAGCTCGCCGTCTTTAAGCAGGCCGTAGGCGACGGCCCACGAGTCGATGCCGATGCTCTCGATGCGCGGTTCACGGCGGACGGCCTCGGCGAGTCCTGCCACGACGTGCTCGTACAGGGCGGCGAAGTCCCAGTGCAGTCCGTCTGCGCGCGCGACCGGTCCGTTCGGGAACCGCGACACGAGCTCGAGGTCGAGTTTACCGTCGCCGATCCGCCCGATCATCACGCGCCCGCTGGTTGCGCCGAGGTCGACCGCCGCGACGGCCCGGACGCTCATCGGGGCTCTCCGTTCGTCGAGTGCACGGCATCCGCCCGAGTGCACGGCCGGTCGACGTGAACAGGGCGTGCACTCGGCGCGAAGCCGTGCATTCGACGGATGGGAGTCATCGCAGGAACGCCGCGGCGACGCCGGAGTCGACGGGGATGTGCAAGCCCGTGGTGCGGCTGAGCTCGGGGCCCGTGAGCACGTAGACCGCGTCCGCCACGTTCTCGGGGACGACCTCGCGCTTGAGGATCGTGCGGTTGGCGTAGTACTGGCCGAGGTCCTCTTCCGCGACACCGTAGGTCGCTGCGCGGTTCGCGCCCCAGCCCGAGGCGAAGATGCCGGAGCCGCGCACGACGCCGTCGGGGTTGATGCCGTTCACGCGGATGCCGAACTCGCCGAGCTCGACCGCGAGCAGGCGCACCTGGTGGGCCTGGTCGGCCTTGGTCGCGGAGTAGGCGATGTTGTTCGGACCGGCGAAGACCGAGTTCTTCGACGAGATGTAGATGATGTCGCCGCCGAGCTTCTGATCGATGAGCACGCGCGCGGCGGCCTTCGACACGAGGAACGAGCCCTTGGCCATGACGTCGTGCTGCAGATCCCAGTCCTTCTCGGTGGTCTCCAGCAGCGGCTTCGAGAGCGAGAGCCCGGCGTTGTTCACGACGAGGTCGACGCCGCCGAATGCGAGCACCGCCTCGTTCAGCGCGGCCCGCACGGCATCGGCATCCGCGACGTTCGCGGCGACGCCGATCGCGACATCCGTGTTCCCGAGTTCCGCGGCGGCGGCCTGGGCCTTCTCGAGGTCGAGGTCGGCGATCACGACGCAGGCGCCCTCGGCGGCGAGACGGGTGGCGATGGCCTTGCCGATGCCGGAGGCGGCGCCGGTGACGAACGCGATGCGGCCCTGGTGCGTCTTCGGCTTCGGCAGGCGCTGCAGCTTGGCCTCTTCCAGTGCCCAGTACTCGATGCGGAACTTCTCGGCATCCGAGATCGGCGCGTAGGTCGACAGCGCCTCGGCGCCGCGCATCACGTTGATCGCGTTGACGTAGAACTCGCCGGCGACCCGGGCGGTCTGCTTGTTCGCGCCGTACGAGAACATGCCCACGCCGGGGATCAGCACGATGAGCGGATCGGCTCCGCGGATGGCGGGCGACTCGGCGGTGGCGTGCGCGTCGTAGTAGGCCTGGTAGTCGGCGCGGTACTGCTCGTGCAGCTCGTGCAGTCGGGCGATCTGCTCCTCGGCGGAAGCCGTGGCAGGCAGATCGAGGATCAGCGGCTTGACCTTGGTGCGCAGGAAGTGATCGGGGCAGCTGGTGCCGAGGGCGGCCAGCTCGGGCGCCTTCTCGGATGCCAGGAAGTCGAGGACCACATCGGCGTCGGTGAAGTGTCCGACCATCGGCTTGTCAGTCGATGCGATGCCGCGGACGGTGCCGGCGAGGGCCGCTGCGCGCTCGCGGCGCTCGGTCGCGGCCAGAGCCTCGAAACCGGAGCGGACGCCGCCGAACGGCTGAGCCTTGCCGTGCTCGGCGATGTATGCGGCCGCGGTGTCGATGATCCACAGCGAGTTGGCCTCGGCCTCTTCCGAGGTGTCGCCCCAGGCCGTGATGCCGTGGCCGCCGAGGATGGTGCCGATCGCCTGCGGGTTCTGCTTCTTGATCGCGGCGATGTCGAGTCCGAGCTGGAAGCCGGGGCGACGCCACGGGACCCACACGACCTTGTCGCCGAAGATGGTCGCGGTCAGCGCCTCTCCGTCGGCGGCCGTCGCGATCGCGATGCCGGAGTCGGGGTGCAGGTGGTCGACGTGCGCGGCGTCGACGAGCCCGTGCATCGCGGTGTCGATCGAGGGGGCGGCGCCGCCCTTGCCGTGCAGGCAGTAGTCGAACGCGGCGACCATCTCGTCTTCCCGGTCGATGCCGGGGTACACGTCGACCAGAGCGCGCATGCGGTCGAGGCGCAGCACAGCGAGGCCGCTCTCCTTCAGGGTGCCGAGGTCGCCACCCGAGCCCTTCACCCACATGAGCTCGATGGGCTGCCCCGTCACGGGGTCGGTCTCGGTGCCCTTGGCGGAGGTGTTCCCGCCGGCGTAGTTCGTGTTCTTGGGGTCGGCGCCGAGGCGGTTCGACCGAGCGATCAGGGCGGCGGCAGTGGGGTTCGTCATGACTCTCCAAGACAGGGGCGATGCACACGACCATGTGCACTCATGCTGTTACTTCTTGTGAAAGATAACACGAAACCACGTCAGTGCGAAGTGGTCAGAGGATGTCGGCGGTCTGCCGGAAGGCGTTGAGGCGCTCGTCTCCCGGGTCGAGTTCCGTGATGAGCACCGAGATCTCCTCGCGTTCCAGTGCGCGGGCGACGGAACGGCGTTCGAGCTTGCTGGAGTCGATGCACACCACCGTGGTGCCGGCGTTCGCGGCCATCGCCTGCTTCAACTCCGCCTCGTCGACCGACACCTCCGAGGTGCCGTCGGTGCTGTCGAGTGCATCTGCCGACGAGAAGAAGATGTCGAAGTACACCGATCGCATGCTCCGGCGCGCGATCGGTCCCACGAGGCTGCCGGTGGTCGGCTCGGCCGTCCCGCCGGAGATCACCGCTGTCACGCCGTCGAGTGGTTGCAGCAGTTGGAACGACTCGAACGAGTTCGTGTACACGGTGAGTCCGGTTCTCGGGCCGATGATCGAGGCCAGCATGTTGACCGTCGAGGAGGCGTCGAGCGCGATGCTGCCTTGAGCGGGAACGAGCCGGAGCGCCTTCTCGGCGATCGCCCGCTTGGCGCTTGCGCGGATGGCCCGCCGCGCATCGAACGGGCGAGCTCGCGGAGCCGCGGTCGCCCCGCCGCGCACGCGCCGCACGCGCCCCTCGGCCTCCAGCTCGAGGAGGTCGCGCCGGATCGTCATCGACGACACGGAGAAGAGCTCGGCAGCGGCCTCGATCATGACGCCCTGGGGGCTGTTCGCGAGGTCGACGAGTTCGTCTCTGCGGCGCTGCGCCTCGAGATTGCCGGAAAGAGCCATGGGAGGAATCTATCCGGTGTGCGAGGGGCCGACGCTATCGGGTGCGACGTCGACGGGCCGCGCTCGACAGGTGGATCAGTGCAGCTCCGAGCGTAGCCGCGAGTACGCCGGCCAGCAGTGCCGGGAGCGGTTCGGACCCGCTGTCCGCCAGGACGGGGCCGCCCGTCGGCGACGGATCGGGCGTGGCCGGTGCGGCGGCGAAGCCCACCGATGTCGCTGCGGGCGCGAGCAGCCCGGTGAGTTCGTAGGCGGTCGGATCGAGGACGTATTCGCCCCCGGACGAGACGAGGTCCAGCGCGAGCGAGCACGAGACGTCCGTCGGTCCGAGGCTGCCGCGACCGACGATGCTCGCCGACGTCACGTCGAGCGCGCCGTTCGGGCAATCCGTCTCGATGGCGGGGTCGTCCGCGGGAACGAGACCAGCGGGCAGGGCGAGGTCGAAGCTCCATTCCGGTTTCGCCCCGCTGGGCACGATGGGCGATCCTGCGAGATGCGTATTGGTGACGGTGAGCAGCAGGCGGGCCGGCTGGTCGGCGGCGTAGTGATCGCCGCTCGGGGGCGCCGCGATCACCGCATCGAGCTGCGGAGTCGTGTCGATGAGGGCGAGATTGTCGAAGGCGTTGTCATCGCCACCGCCGCCACCCAGAGTGTTGAGCAGCGCCACCTCCATGCTCGTCGACCGCGCCAGCAACGAGGTGAGTCCGCTGAAGGTGCCCACGTTGTTCCCGTTGATCTGGTGGACGGGCAGGTCGCACGCGGCGATCGGTCCGGGAAAGGCGGCGACCGGAGGGGAAACGCCGTCGTCGAGCTGCACCGCCAGGTCGACGGGGTTCGTGGTCCAGCAGTTCGCCTGGGCCACATCGACCGTCGCGGTGTAGTAGTGCCCGGCGATCACCGGCACCGCGGTCGCGGCCATCACTCCGGCGGGCGAGTCTCCCTGGGTGTAGGAACTCACCGCGTGATTCGCGGTGGGCTCGGCGCGGGGCACGGACGGATACGGGTAGTCGGGGTCGGCGGCCCAGGATCCCAGGGTCCTCGCGAGGCTGCGCGACTGGTTCCAGCCGTCCTGCAGGCAATCCGCCGCCTGGGAGGCGGTGGGAACGGTCGAGACGTCATCCCCGGCGACGATGAGCCCGTTGCAGAACTGCCCGTTCCATGTGGGCTCGGCGCTGTAGCGCTCGCCGCCGCGGCCGACGTATCCCGGCACCGGCGGGGCGATGCCGTCGTCGTAGTCCGCGATCGTCTGCACGAACTCCGGTGTCGCCGGAGGCACGGGGCCCTCGAAGCCCTCATACAGCACCACGGTCGGCGCTCCCATGACTCCCGGCGACCCCGGTGCGGCAGTGGCAGTCGAGGCGCCCGACGCGATGATCACGCCGAGCGCCGCGGGGG
>NZ_JBLVOH010000242.1:0-11876 GCF_053543675.1 Microbacterium umsixpiens | reverse complement strand
CGACGACGCCGCGCTCGCGATCGCGGAGGAGATCGCAGCCAAGGATCCGCGCGTCATCCGCGCAGCCAAGGAGGCGCTGAACGGCATCGACCCGATCGACGTCAACCGCAGCTACCGGTTCGAGCAGGGCTTCACGTTCGAGCTCAACCTCGCCGGAGTCGCGGATCAGCACCGCGACGCCTTCGTCGCGACCGGCGAGAACCTGTCGACATGACCATCGTGGCCTCCCCTCTCCCGGAGGTCGCCTCGCTGATCCACGACGGGATGACGATCGGGATCGGCGGGTGGGGCTCCCGCCGCAAGCCGATGGCGCTGGTGCGCCAGATCGTGCGGTCGGGCGCTCGCGACCTGCGCATCGTCAGCTTCGGCGGCCCCGACGTCGGCATCCTGTGCGCCACCGGGCAGGCGGCCGAGGTGGTGCACGGCTTCGTGTCGCTCGACAGCATCGCGATCGATCCGCACTTCGCGGCCGCCCGCCAGTCCGGTTCCGTACGCAACGTCGAGTACGACGAGGGGATGCTGGTCGCCGGACTCCGGGCCGCCTCCCGGCGACTCCCGTTCGAGATCACCCGGTCCGGAGCGGGCTCGGACGCCGTGACCCGCAACCCGGACATCCAGACGATCACCTCCCCCTACGCCGACGCGGAGGTGCTGGTCGCGATGCCCGCCGTGCCCCTCGATCTCGCGGTGCTCCACCTCGACCGCGCGGATGCCGCGGGCACGGCCGTCTGCCTCGGCCCCGACCTCTTCTTCGACGACCTGTTCGCGGGGGCGGCGGCGCGCACCGTGGTCAGTGTCGAAGCCGTGGTGGACACCGCCGAGCTGCTCGCGGATGCCGGGCCCACGGCATCCGTCCTCGACCGCACGCTCACCGACCTGATCGTCGCGTCGCCGGGCGGAGCCGGGCTCACGGCGCACCCTCCGCACTCCTCCCGCGATGAGCGGCTGCAACGGGCGTACGTCGAGGCCGCCGCGTCGCCCCGCGCCTGGGCCGACTTCCGCGCCCGGTTCCTCGACGTCGACGATGACGCCTACCGCGCGGCCGTGGCCGCCTTCCACGCCGAGGCGGCATCATGACCGCCACCCGCGCCGAGGTCGCCGTCGTCGCCTGCAGCGACCTGTTCCGCGGGGCGGGCGCGATCCTCGCGAGCACGGTGGGCGTCGTCCCGACCATCGGCGCACGGCTCGCTCGGCTGACCCACGCGCCCGAGCTCCTGCTCAGCGACGGTGAGGCGACGCTGTATGCCGACACCCCGGCCGTCGACGAGCCCTTCCGCGAGCCGGAGGCGCCGTTCCCGTACGCGCGGCTGTTCGAGCTGATCGCCCGGGGTCGTCGGCACGTGGTCATGGGAGCAGCCCAGATCGACCGGCACGGGAACCAGAACCTCTCGGCGATCGGCGACCGCGAACACCCCACCCGGCAGCTGCTCGGTGCCCGCGCGGCGGCCACCAACACGGTCAACCACGCCACCAGCTATTGGATCGCCCGGCACGGTCCCCGCGTGTTCGTGGATCAGGTCGATGTGGTGACGGGGGTCGGTCCGGCTCGCGCGCGGGCGAACGGCGCCGACCGGTTCCAGGATCTTCGCCGCATCGTCACCGACCTCGCCGTGCTCGACTTCACCGGACCGGACGGTGCGGTCGCGCTCGCGAGCCTTCATCCGGGCGTGACACTCGACCGGGTCGTCGATGCCACCGACTTCCCCCTGCACATCCCCACCGGCGTCTCCGAGACCCGGCTTCCCACCGACGAAGAGCTCCGCCTCGTGCGCGAGCGACTGGACCCGCGCGCACTCCGCGACCGAGAGGTGACCGCATCATGACGACTCCCCCGCAACTCGCCACACCGCTCACGCGACTCACCGGCGTCGACCACCCGATCGTGCAGACCGGCATGGGGTGGGTCGCCGGAGCCCGCCTGGTCTCCGCCACTGCGGAAGCCGGCGCCCTCGGCATCCTCGCGTCGGCGACCATGACGTACGACGAGCTCGAGCGGCAGATCATCGAGGTCGCCGAGCGCACCGATCGCCCCTTCGGAGTGAACCTGCGTGCGGATGCCGGCGACGCGACCGAGCGTGTCGAGCTGTTGATCCGGCACGGGGTGAAGGTCGCGAGCTTCGCCCTCGCTCCCCGCCGCGAACTGATCGAACGCCTCAAGGACAACGGCGTGGTCGTGATCCCCTCGATCGGCGCGGTGCGTCATGCCGAGAAGGTGGCGGCGTGGGGCGCGGACGCGGTGATGGTCCAGGGCGGAGAGGGCGGCGGCCACACCGGCGCCGTACCCACCTCGATCCTGCTGCCCTCGGTGGTCGCCGCGGTCGACATCCCGGTGATCGCGGCCGGCGGTTTCCATGACGGCCGCGGCCTCGCCGCCGCACTCGCCTACGGTGCCGCGGGGGTGGGCATGGGGACCCGCTTCCTGCTCACGAGCGACAGTTCGGTGCCCGAGGCGATCAAGCAGCGTTACCTCGGCTTCGGTCTGGACGGCACCGTCGTGACGACCAAGGCCGACGGCATGCCGCACCGGCTGCTGCGCACCGAGTTCGTCGAAGGCCTCGAAGGCGGCAACGCTCTCACGCGACTCGGGCCGACGCTGCGGCGCTCCCTCGAGTTCAAGAAGATGTCGGGGCTGAGCTGGCCGCAGATGGTGAAGGATGCTGTCTCGATGAAGAAGGCGACCGGGCGCTCGTGGGCGCAGATGACCCTCGCCGCGAACACCCCGATGCTGCTCAAGGCCGGTCTCGTCGACGGGGACACCCACGCCGGGATGCTCGCGGCCGGTCAGGTGGTCGGCATGATCGACGACCTGCCCAGCTGCGAGGAGCTCGTCGACCGTGTGGTGCGGGACGCCGTCGCGCAGCTGCGCGCCGCGGCATCCTGCCTGATCGACTGAGTCGCCGCTTGGAGAACCACTTCGACAGGTCCGTGTCAATACAAAAAGGACCCCGACCGGGGTCCCCTCCGCAGGCATCATTACACCTCGATGACGGTTGCGGCGACCTGCTGCGCAACGGGAGTCCACAGATCCACTTCGACTTCTGGGGACTCAATACTGACCACGAGCGAGTAGTCAACACCTAGATCACTCTGGTCCATTTTAGGACGATTCTTCCACCAGCCGAGGACCGGATACACCGCGATCGCTTCCTTGCTTGCAAGGTCGACAGCCGAGCCCGTCCAAATGTCGGTGTGGATCGAACCGGCAGACTTCTGTTGGTCGCTGCCGAACAGCCACCCCTTCTCAGTTGCCAGCGACAACGGCTTCTGCCCGTCGTCTCGCGCTTGCGTATTGATGCGCTGGCGGAATGAAACGACGCTCTCCTCCGGGCGCCTCATCGAGAAGCGCAGCCCGTGTGACGGATACACATACCGTCCAGCCCAGCCACGGCTCGAGGGATTGGGCTCCACAAAGTACGACAACGTAACGCGCAGACGCACTTGAGTCTCACCGAGATCCGTGAGCTGCTCGATTGGCCATGGAAGCTCGTGCAGGTTCATCTCCCGCGCCTTGCCGCTACTTGACTGCCCCTCGCGCTCGTACGGATGAATGGCCGACTCTGCGACGAGAGTGAGCGCGTTCGACGCGCTACGCGTCGCGCGTTCGAGGCTCGGCACACCCATTCCGTAACGTCGCAGCAGGTTGACGGCGTCCGCCTTTGTCCTTGCGTCGTCGACGCGGGATCGCATCGCATCGGTCCACTCTGCCGAATGCACGATCAGTGCGCGCACAGTCTCCGGGCGAAGATCGGGGTAAGCGGCATAGATGTCGGCGGCGATGGCCGCAACCTGAGCAGTGGCGGCAGATGTGTCACGGGTAGTGGCGAAATAGCCCTCGCCCGGTCGCTGGAGCCTCGTGGTGAGGATCGCGAGGTTCTCCGGGCTGTCGACATCGGTGCCATCGGGAGTTCGGGCGAGGTTGCCTCCAGCGGCGACCACATCAGGCTTGAAGGGCCAACGCTTCTGATCAAAAGATACCGAGGTTCGGCTCGTCGGCGACAGCTCTCCTCGAGCAGCGATCGGCACGTAGCCGGCGAACACGCCAAGCGCATGATCCATGGCGTCGTGTTCGGCGTAGGCACCGACAGTGAGGGCGTTCCACGACTGAGCCGGGTCCTCGACCGCTTCGGCGTCGCTTCGGTCGAGGTGGTCGTCTTCCGCACGGATGTCGCGAATGTTGCCAGCAGAGACGATGAAGAGCCTCGGGCGCCGCTGCTCCTCTCGATCCAGGTAGGTGAATTGTGGCGTCGTGTCGTCGATCGCACGTCCGTAGGTCAGCGCATCGACCGTTGCCGACCAGGCCGTAGGGCGGCCCGATTCCTGCTTTGGATGAGCGCCGGAGGCGTCCCCGATTGGCTCCCCCGCGCCGGCAGTCGCGGTCACAGCAAGCATGAATACTCGTTTGCGGTCGGCAGCGGAGATCTCCGGCTGATCCACCGCTCGTGCGGTCACCGCACCGTAAACGTCGGGCGCGTTGTCGCCGCTATCGGGCAAAAGCTTCACCGATTCGAGGCGATGCTGCAGAGGCACGTACTGGAGATCCAAAACCGCAGCTTGCAGATCGCCGTATAGCGCCAGGCCTGCCATCTCGGTGCCGTGCGAATGCACGGCGATGTCCTTCCGCCACGCGGGGTCTGCGGCGTGCAGATCGTCTTGTGCCAGGGAGTCGTCGAGCAGTGGATGGTCTGCCTGAACGCCGCGGTCGAGGATGCACACCACCGGCGCCCCATCCGCGGCCGCAGATGCTCGACTTTGAAGGTCTTGCACCCATTCCTTTTGCTCGAAGGCGTAGAGCTCGGGCAAGAAGCTGGAGACCTCATGCGGGCGCCGCAGCTCGGCGATGTCGTCGACCGCCCGGAACGTCGAGGCGAGTTGAGCCGCAGTTGCCTGTACGAGAATCACGGTGCGTTCACCAAAACCTAGGTAGTGATCGCTCGTCGTCAGGTCGTGCTGGCGGGCGTATGCGCCCAGCCGCTCACGCTCTTTGCCGTCCGTTCGGCGAAGCCAGATCTCCCACCAACAGAGCTGGTTCTCATCCGTCGGAAACTGGTCGTCAGGATCTGTCCATAGTTCGCGAATCGTGGCCCTGCGGATGGAAGCAATCCCCTCCATGAGGGTGGCGTTGCTCGGCTTGGCGCTTCCCTGAGCGACCGACTCGACATATTTCTCGAGCTTGCGAAGGAAGTACTCCTTCTTGCCTACTGGGACGAAGACGGTTGCTTCGAGCACTCGGCCCGCGGGACCGTCAACTTCGCGCACGGCGACGAGTTCGGGCTGCTCGCCCGCGGCTAAAGACTCCAGGCTCTCGATCGCGAGTTCGAGCCCGGGGAAGGACACGAACGTGATGTACGTCCCAGTGGACTGAGCTTCCTCGTCGGCCGGTGGTTCCCATGCGGTTTCGAGCTCTGATGCCAACCGTTCACTGTGAGATTTGCGGTCGCCCGAAAACCCGGGCTTGTCGCTCCCGCCACCTTGCCCGGCGAGCGTAAAAGACTCGGTCGAGGGCGGCGTCGCCACGACAATGTGGGGGCGGTCGCGTTCAACCATGCCTAAGAACGGGCCACATCAGACGAGCGGAGCGGACGGGGGCGCTCCTCTAAAGCAGTAACGAGATCGTCGGTGCGAACTCGAATGCGATTGCTGAGCACCGTTCGCTTCGCCGCGTTCTCCGCTGCGGTCGAAATCTCGGCGTGGCTCAGCCCGCGGGCAGCCGGCACGATCCGCGGCCAGCTGAGATTACCTGTATAAAACGACGACAGCCTGTTCTTGATGACCCTTTGCACGGATGCGTCGTCAGGTAAGGAGAAGTCCATAACTGTGTCGAAACGACGGAACAACGCGTTGTCTAGCAGAGCGGGATGATTGGTCGCCGCGATGATGATGCTCTCAGAAGTGTCTTCTTCAAGAAATTGGAGGAAGGAATTCAGCACTCGACGAATCTCTCCCACATCGTTCTGCGCGGCGCGATCACCGCCGAGCGCATCTACCTCGTCGAACAGATAAACGCCGCGGGTCTCAGACAGCGCGTCGAACACGAGCCGCAGTTTCGCCGCTGTCTCGCCCATAAACTTAGTCAGCACCGTGTCCAGCCGGATCGAGAAAAGCGGCAGCCCGAGTTCGCCCGCCACGACCCGAGCGGTCGACGTCTTGCCAGTCCCCGGAGGCCCCACAAGCAGCACTCTGCGTGCGGGCGTCAGGCCATGCTTCGCGAGCGCATCGCGCTGCCGTTGTTCAAGGAGGACGTGCTTCAGCCGCTCTGCAAGCTTGTCAGCGAGTACGAGATCCCCGAGGCGCGCGTCGGGGTACGAAACGCTAAGGAGAGCGCCGAGCTCACCTTTGGGCTGAGCGAACGGCACGATCGATGCCACCCGAGCCTTGTTTCCGGCCCGCTCGCGCAGACCGTTGACCAGATCCCGAAGCTCCTGGGCAAACTTCGACTGCCCCGTCCGCGCGGCCTTAGCCGCGACCTGCATCGCAACGGCGTAGAACTGAGGGTCATCACCATCCGCATGGCTCTTGACCAGCGCTTTCACCTGATCGTTGGTCGCCATCTGGGACCTCCTCTCGGTGAAAGAATTGCGCCGTCTGGATGCGTGCAGACAGAGTGATTCTAGCCGAGCACGACCCGCATCCTGGGAGGCGCTACGCACACCCGATCCAGACGAGGCTCAAGACCCGTCGATGTGACGACTCTTCAGACCTCTCCGCGAGATGGAACCTTTTGCGGGCTTGCGATCGAAAGCACACGCCCCGCCCCGAGCCCAGTCCGCCGTCGTCAGAGACGCTCGATGATCGTCGCGTTCGCCAGACCGCCGCCCTCGCACATGACCTGCATGCCGTAGCGGCCGCCGGTGCGCTCCAGCTCGTTCAGCATCGTGGTCATCAGCCGGGTGCCGGTGGCTCCGATCGGATGCCCGAGGGCGATGCCGCCGCCGTTCACGTTGAGCTTCTCGCGCGGCACACCCGTCTCCTGCTGCCAGGCGAGCACGACCGAGGCGAAGGCCTCGTTGATCTCGAACAGGTCGATGTCGTCGACCTTCATCCCGGAGCGCTCCATGGCGTACGCCGTCGCGGGGATCGGCGCGGTGAGCATGAACACGGGACTGTCGCCACGCACCGACATGTGGTGGATGCGCGCCCGCGGCGTGAGGCCGTGGTCCTTCACGGCCTGCGCGCTCGCGATCAGCACCGCGCTGGAGGCGTCGCTGATCTGCGAGGCCACGGCCGCGGTCAGCCGCCCGCCCGGGGTCAGTGTCTGCAACCCCGCCATGCGCTCGAGCGAGGTGTCGCGGCGCACACCCTCGTCGTGGTCGAGTCCGTTCAACGGGGCGATCTCGTTCGCGAAGCGGCCCTCGTCCTGGGCGACCGCCGCACGCTGGTGGCTCTCCAGCGCGAACTGCTCCATCTCCTCGCGGGAGATGTCCCACTTCTCGGCGATCATCTCGGCGCCGACGAACTGCGAGATCTCCTGGTCGGGGTAGCGTGCCTGCCAGCCGGGCGACTCGGCGAACGGCGTCGTGAACCCGTAGGCCTCTCCGGCGACCATGGCCGACGAGATCGGCAGCTGCGACATGTTCTGCAGCCCACCCGCGATCACCAGGTCGTTCACGCCGCTCATCACGGCCTGCGCGGCGAAGTGCACGGCCTGCTGGCTCGACCCGCACTGCCGGTCGATCGTGACACCCGGCACGTGCTCGGGGAAGCCGGCGACCAGCACGGCCGAGCGCCCGACGTTGCCGGACTGCCCGCCGATCGTGTCGGTCGCGCCGATGATGACGTCGTCGATGGCGCCGGGATCGATGCCCGTGCGCTCGACCAGCGCCTTGAGGCTGTGCGCCCCGAGGTCGGCCGGATGGATGCCCGAGAGCGAGCCGCCGCGCTTGCCGACCGGGGAACGGACCGCGTCGACGATGTATGCCTCTGCCATGTTCTTCCTTCTCTCTGAACTCACGCGTGCTGACTGCTGACGGCGACGACCTCGCCGGTCATATATGAGGAGTATGCGCTGGCGAGGAACACCATGACGTTGGCGACCTCCCAGGGTTCCGCCGCCCGCCCGAACGCCTCGCGGGCCTTGAGCTGCTCGAGCATCTCGGGAGAGGTGACCTTCTCCAGGAACGGATGCATCGCCAGGCTCGGCGAGACGGCGTTGACGCGGATGCCGTGCGGGGCGAGGTCCATCGCGGCACTGCGGGTGAGCGCCATCACCCCCGCCTTGGCTGCGGCATAGTGGGCCTGCTCGACCTGGGCGCGCCAGCCGATGACGGAGGCGTTGTTCACGATGACCCCCGCGGTACCGGCGGCGACCATGCGCCGGCCGACGGCGCGGATGCAGCGGAAGGTGCCGGTGAGCGTGACATCGAGGACCTTGCCCCACTGCTCGTCGGTCATGTCGAGGATCGAGACCGAGCCGCCCAGGCCCGCGTTGTTGATCATGACATCGATGGGCCCGCCCTCTTCCGCGAGGTCGAGGAAGGCGGTGATCTGGTCCTCGACGGTCACGTCGCACACGGCCGTGCGCACCCGGTCCGCGCCGAAGCGGTCGCCGAGCTCCTGCTGCGTCTCGGCGAGGCGACCGGCGTGGGTGTCACCGAGCACGACGAGCGCAGCACCCTCCTCCAGGCAGCGGATCGCGGCGGCCTGGCCGATGCCGGCACCCGCGGCGGCGGTGATGACGATGCGCTTGCCGGTCAGAAGACCGTGGCCGGGAACGTACTCGGGGGCGGTGGAGCTCATGGGCGGGCCTCTCGGGGCAGGCCGAGCACGCGCTCGGCGATGACGTTGCGTTGGATCTCGTCCGAACCGCCGTAGATGGTGTCGGAACGACTGAACAGGAACAGGGCCTGCAGGTCGTCGAGCGCGTAGTCCGCCCCGACGAGGAGGGACGCGGGGCCGGCGACGTCCATCGCGAGCTCACCCAGCGAGCGGTGCCAGTTCGACCACAGCAGCTTCGTCACCGAGGCACTGTCGCCCTGCTCGCCACCCAGGGTGCGCAGGGCATGCTGGCGGATCACCTCGAGCTCCATCCGGGCGCGCACCAGCCGGTCGCGGAGCACGGCGTCGTCGATCGCGCCGGTTCGGGTGGCCGTGTCGATCACGGCATCCAGCTCCCGGCGGAATGCGATCTGCTGGGCCAGGGTTGACACGCCACGTTCGAAGCCGAGCGTCGCCATGGCGACCTTGAACCCGTTGCCCTCGCCGCCGACGACCAGGTCGACCGCGGTGCGGGCATCGTCGAAGAAGACCTCGTTGAACTCGCTGGTCGCGGTCAGCTGCAGGATCGGCCGCACCTCGACGCCCGGCTGATCCATCGGCACGAGCAGGTACGACAGCCCCTGGTGGCGGGCGGAGCCGGGTTCGGTACGCGCGATCACGAAGCACCAGTCGGCGTGCTGCGCGAGCGAGGTCCAGACCTTCTGTCCCGTGATCGACCATTCCTCCCCCACGCGCTGCGCCTTGGTCGACACGGCGGCGAGGTCGGACCCGGCGCCCGGCTCGGAGTATCCCTGGCACCAGAGCTCCTCGACCGCGACGATGCCCGGGAGGAAGCGGGCCTGCTGCTCGGGGGTGCCGTGGGCGATGAGGGTCGGTCCGAGCAGTTCCTCCCCGAGGTGGTTGACCCTGGCCGGAGCATCCGCTCTGGCGTACTCCTCATGGAAGATGACCTGCTGCGCGATGCTGAGCCCG
Organism: Microbacterium umsixpiens; assembly: GCF_053543675.1. Lineage (NCBI taxonomy): Bacteria > Bacillati > Actinomycetota > Actinomycetes > Micrococcales > Microbacteriaceae > Microbacterium > Microbacterium umsixpiens. The sequence continues at coordinate 2,192 of NZ_JBLVOH010000242.1, read as the reverse complement.
CGGCCGCCGTGCTCGACGGGCCACGCGACGCACGTCCATCCGGCGGCGGCCATGTGGCGGTTCCATTCGAGCCGTGCCTCGAAGTCCTCGTGCTCACGTCCGGAGCCTCCGCGGCCGCGCAGATCGGCGAAGCGGCCGGTGAGGTTCTCGTCCAGCCATCCGCGGATCTCGGCACGGAACCGCTCATCCGCGTCGTGCTGCGTCGCGTCCATCTGTGCTCCTCATCGAGTCGTGGTCTTCGGCTTGCCGTTCACGTATAGTATCAATAAACCAAGCGATTGTTTGGTTGACTGCTGGAGTTCAGAGAGGAACCCGTCATGACCGTCGAATCCGCCGACGCCGTGGTCACCTACGAGGTGCGCGGGTCGACAGCGATCATCCGATTGAACCGCCCTCAGTATCGCAACGCGCAGAACTCCCGGGTCACCTATGCGCTCGACGCCGCCTTCACCCGCGCCGTCGACGACGACGCCGTCAAAGTCATCGTGCTCGGCGGCAACGGCAAGCACTTCTGCGCGGGTCACGACATCGGCACCCCCGAGCGCGACATCGACCGGAGCTTCGAACGCAAGGCCGTCATCTGGTGGGACCACGTGGGCGCCCAGGGCGTCGACTCCCGCTTCGCACGCGAGTCCGAGGTGTACCTCGGCATGTGCCGGCGCTGGCGCGAGATCCCCAAGCCGGTCATCGCGATGGTGCAGGGCGCGTGCATCGCCGGCGGTCTCATGCTCGCCTGGTCGTGCGACTTCATCATCGCCGCCGACGATGCCTTCTTCCAGGACCCTGTGGTGTCGATGGGCATCCCCGGCGTCGAGTTCTTCGCGCACCCGTGGGTGACCAATCCCCGCGCCGCGAAGGAGATGCTCTACACCGGAGACCGGATGCCGGCCGCCCGCGCGCACGAGCTCGGCATGGTGAACCACGTCGTTCCCCTCGACGAGCTCGAGGAGCGGACCCTCGAGATCGCGGAGCGCATCGGACGGATGCCGCGCCTCGGACTCGCTCTGACCAAGAAGGCCGTGAACCAGGCCGAAGACCTGCAGGGGATGCGGGCCGGAATGGACTCGGTGTTCGGTCTGCATCACGCCGCACACGCGCACAACGCCGAGGTCGGCGGCGACTCCCTCGGCGGGGTCGACGTGCGCTCGATCAAAGCCGACACGAAGGGGGCCACGCCGTGAACCTCGACCTGACCTCCGAGCAGCAGGCGTTCGCCGCAGAGGCACGTGCCTGGCTCGCAGAGAACGTCCCGCCGACCCCGCTGCCCTCGATGGACACCGAGTCCGGCTTCGCCGCGCACCGGGAGTGGGAGGCGACGCTCGCCGCCGGCCGATGGTCGGTCGTGTCCTGGCCCGAGCAGTACGGCGGCCGCGACGTCGGCATCACCGAGTGGGTGCTCTTCGAGGAGGAGTACTACCGCGCCGGCGCCCCCACACGCGTCGCCCAGAACGGCATCTCGCTGCTCGCGCCGATCCTCTTCGAGCACGGCACCCCCGAGCAGCACGAGCGGTTCCTCGGCCCGATGACCGACGGCTCTCTGATCTGGGCACAGGCCTGGTCGGAACCGGGTGCCGGCAGCGACCTGGCCGCGATCCGCAGCACCGCCCGCCGCGATGAGGCCCGTGGGGGCTGGGTGCTCAACGGTCAGAAGATCTGGAGCTCGCGGGCGGTCTGGGCCGATCGCGGTTTCGGGCTCTTCCGCTCCGACCCCGAAGCCCTGCGGCACCACGGGCTCACGTACTTCCTGTTCCCGATGGATGCCGAGGGCATCACCGTGCGGGCGATCGCGCAGCTCGACGGGACCACGGGCTTCGCGGAGATCTTCTTCGACGACGTGTTCGTGCCCGATGCCGACGTGCTGGGGGCTCCCGGCGACGGCTGGCGCGTGGCGATGAGCACCGCAGGGAACGAGCGCGGCCTCTCGCTGCGCGCGCCCGGCCGTTTCCTCGCCGCGACCGAGCGCCTGATCGCCCTGCAGTCCGCACACGGGACGGTGTCGGAAGACGACGCCGTGGTCGATGCGTGGATCGGCGCGGAGGCGTACCGGCTCTTCACGTGGCAGACCGTCAGCACCCTGCTCGAGGGCGGATCCGTCGGCGCCGAGGGCAGCATCAACAAGGTGTTCTGGTCCGAGCTCGACGTGCACATCCACGAGACCGCCCTGCGCATCCTCGGCCCCGAGGGCGAGCTGC